>JAEXTI010000161.1 GCA_023406965.1 Chloroflexota bacterium | reverse complement strand
GAGGGTCATGTCCGGTTGTCCGCCGAACATGGGATGTGTGATGAGATCAATCACCCAGTGACTGAAGATCACTGCGGCGATGACGACGCCCGAGCGCGCGCTACGGTATACTTTCCCCAAGATGGTTCCGCCCAGGCTCGATAAGGCAACAGCGGTGATCAGACTGTGCGACCAGGGAGAATTCCCAAGAGTCTCAATTCGGGCCGCGGCGAGGACGCCCCACAGGATATCAATGGCTTCCGAGGCGACGAGTAACGTCCATAAGGGGACTTTGGGGGCCAAAGGTTTGGCGGCTAACCCGACAGCTAGATGTGAAATTCCTGCCATTTGGTTCTCGATTCCTATTCTTTAGAATTTTGCGGCTGACGCACCGGTTCTTTTGTCCACTGGACGGATAAAATAATCAGCCCCAAATTGTTTAAGTGAGCTAACATGCCGATCATGCCTGATTGGTCGGTATGAATACTGAAGAGCGTGTCTGAGAACAGCGACTCCAGCGCGGTCATCTGATGCGGACTCATAGGATTAAGCTCTTCCACATCAATCTGTCCGCGGGTTTGGATGGTGTAGGTACTCAATGGGTCCATTTTTTTATGTTCCTTCTTGACCCTATGATAACGGGACAAAAAAGCGCGCGGATCACATGAAGATGTGATTCGCGCGCTTTCAGGAATGTGATTTTAATCGGGCAGGCTTAGAGTAGCAGCCTGTCTCGAGCGATTTGGATGGCTTCGGTGCGGTTATCTGCTTCCAGTTTCCGATAGATAGCCTTGATATGGGTGCGGATAGTGTTGATGGAAACGACCAACTGTCCGGCGATCTCATCGTAAGTCTGCCCTTTGGCGACCAGGCGCAGCACTTCCAACTCGCGGGTTGTGAGGGGTTCAACCAGGTCCGATGTGATTGAGTTTTGCTCTTTGGGAGTCCACTCACTTTTGGATGACATGGGCATAGGAAATAGTTCTAGGATTTTCTTGATGTATGCGGCGCGAGTGCTCCCCGGTTGGCTGCGCTGGAGGGAGGCTGCAAGTAGTTCGGCCAGGGGCGTGCCCTCGATCACGAAATCGCTGAGGTAGCCTTCGGGCTCGGCTAAGTTTAAGGCTGTATCAAGGTCTGCAAGAGCAGCATCCATGCGCTGAGTCGCAGCGTGAAATTGCGCTTGCAGGACGAGGATTTGCAAGATGAGCGGAACATAATTCCGTTTTCGGAAGATAACGAGAAGCGTGCCGGCCAATTCGGACCAGGTGGCGATGGACTGGGCGAGTGGCACGGAAGGGATGGTTTCTCGATGCCTGGCACGGAATAAGTGCAAACGCAAGCCGGTAAGGTACAGCAAGCCTTGCTGGTAGGGGATATCCTGGTCGGGAGATAAGCGTGGGTAGTCGTAACTGCCCTGGATAAGCGCCATCTCCTGAAGAAAGATATGCTCGGCTGTGGAAAAATTGCCTTGCGCTAAATGGACGGTGATTTGTTGAGTGATCACCTCTTCGCGAATGATCGCCGGTGAGTCGGCGCGCATTTTAGCCTCTGCTTGCCGGATGTCTCGGGCTGCGTCTTCTATATCGCCGCGTAGCAATGCCAGCCGAGAGAGCGATACGGCGTAATAGATTTCCGAGTCGCTGAAGCCGACCAGCGCGCTCAACTCGGCGGACATGCGTAGATAGCGCTCGGTCTCCCCAAGACGGTGCCAGTGGAAGGATATCTGCCCAAGTTCTCCATAAATTCCGGCGCCGATGGGGGACATGATTTCAGATCGCTCCATTCTTTCCGCGCCCTGCATCGCCAGGTCGTACCCGCGATGTAGATAGCCTTGCTCGATAAGCATCAGGGCCAGGGCAGACACGACCCAGAGTTCGGTGACCGGATCGGAGGCTGCTCGCCCGAGTTGGATCAACCGTTGGAATGCTTCTTCGGCGTGAGGGTTGTCATTCATCTGCTGGTAGGCATTGGCGATGTAAAGATACACCTGGCACAACACCCGCAGATTATCCGGCGGGGCAATCTCTAGCGCCTGCGAGGCCAGTTGGAGGGCCGCCTGGGGCTGCTTTTGGCCCAGCAGCAGCGAGGCTTGCAAGGTCATCCATTCGGCTTGCAGGGCGGGCGTAATGGCAGAGGATTCTTCGGCGGAAGGGTTGGCGAAGAACGCTTTCAATCGTTCCAGGTAAGGACCGGCCTGGAAGAAGTCGCCGCGCATCAGATACATACGGGCAAAGGCCAGGCTGGTCTTTGGACTCTTCATCCGCCACGATGCCGGAAGTGCTTGCAACCACGTTTCGATGGCTCCAGCGTACCACTGGTCTAGCATTACTAAGGCATGTGTTTCTATGAACCGCACGGCAGCGGCGTGGTCTTCGGCTGCCAGGGCGTGGCGGATGCCTGCGGAGATCAGTGCGGCTCGATCCCTGGATGAAACCGCCGAACTGGCTGCCTGCTCAAACCAGCCCGCCGCCCGTAAATGCAGCTTTGCGGTTATTTCTGGCTGTAGAATGGATGCTCGGTTCCGCAATAGGTCGGCGAAGAGATGGTGATAACGGTACCAATGTTGGGCTTCATCCAGGGGAAATAGAAAAAGGTTGGACGAAACCATCTGTTCCAACAAGAGCTGACTATCCTGGCGCAAGGTGACCGCGTTGCATAAATCGCCACAGAGTCGGTCCAGAATGGCAGTTTCAAGGAGGAACTGTTTCATTTCCTCAGACTGGCGGTTGAGTACTTCTTCGGTGAGGTAATTGAGGATGAAGCGCTGGCTTCCGCTCAGACTGCGCACAAAGGCAGTCGGGTTGGCATGACCTCGCAGTGAAAGCCCAGCAAGCTGCAACCCGGCGGGCCAACCTTCGGTACGATCTTGCAAGGTGGAAATGTCCTGAGAGCTTAAATTCAGGCCGATAATCTCATTCAACAGTTGCCCGGCCTCCGCAGAGGAGAAGCGCAGATCTTCAGCCCGGATTTCGGTCAAGCGATTGCTGGCGCGCAGGCGAGCGAGGGGAATGGGCGGGTCTTCGCGACCGGAGAGGACCAGATGCAGGGGCTGAGTCGCGGAGGTTTGAAAAAGGTTTGATAAGAGATTCTCGAAGACCTCAAGAATAAAGCGATCCTGAATCAGGTGGAAATCATCCAACACCAGCAAGAATCGTTGGGGGAAAGCCAGAATGTCCGAGATGAGGGCTGCAGAGATGGCCTGAACGGGTGGAATTTGCCCAGAGCGAAGAATACGTACAATTTGCCCTATGTTCGCGAAGTATTCCGGCCCAGCCGCTTTCCCGGTGAGTTGGAGCGTGTCGCCCAATACAGAGAAGAAGCGTCCCGGGTCCTGGTCGTTTTCATCCAGTGATATCCATGCGATAGGGTGGGGGACGCTTGCCAACCATTCCGCCAGACAGGTCGTTTTTCCAAATCCCGCCGGAGCTGAGACCAGTGTCATGGGGCAGCCGCTTTCCAGCCCAACCGTTAGCCGTTGGAGAATTGTCGGGCGGGTGACGCGGGCTATTGGAGGCGCGGGGCGGTGGGTTTTGAGCGAAAGAGTATATTCCATGTGCGGTTGGGTCAGAAAAGGCATTGAAACAGCTAAAAAAAGCGCGTAGCCAAAAAAGGAGCTATTCTCTGGGAGGCCTAGTCCGCCAGCAACTTGATTTCTTCGTGGAAACGTCCCAAAGTCCAATTGATCTGCCAATCATTGTCGTATTGACGGTAGAACGTTTCGATGATCATGATCATCCATAGATATGTGTTGTAAAGCATTCGGCGTTGAACCTGTGGGCGGGTAGAAAGCACGCCTTGCCCAAAACCTTCGGAATAGTGGCTGAGCGGGTTGCGGTCGCCGAAAAACGACTCGACCAGTGGATCTGCCCACATGGCGCGCTCGAAGTCGATCAATCCGGTGATTTGACCGCTTTGTGGATCGACAAAAACATTGCCATCCCAAATATCCCAATGAACCAGGCGGGGCGTGGTGACTTCATCCAGCGCGTCGAAATGGCGCTCCATCAAGCCATACAATTCGTCGTAGGGTAAGGGCAGCTTCACGTCGATAGCCTTACCGTCGGCGATGACCCAGTCGATCATTTCCAGGAAGGTTGTTCGCCAGGAGGTGCCGGGTTGCTGGGGTTGCGACCAGTAACCAAAGACAGGATTGGTGATCTGGCTCATTTCGTGAGCCATGCGACCCAGGGAGCGCTCGATTTCCACCTGTTGTTCAAGAGGGATTTGCTGGCGAACCTGGTGAAGAGGGCTGCCAGGAAGCATCTTCATGATGAAGAAGTCGCTGGGGAGCAGGATGCGAGACGTGTCGTAGACGTAGATTTCAGGTACGGGCACACTGGTCCTGGATTTGACCAGCCGCATGGCTTCCACTTCTGCTTTCATGATCCCTTTTTCGTACCGCAAACCTTTTACATCGTCCAAGGGAGCGGCTTTGAGCACGCATTGGAAGCCGTCATCCAGTTCTACACGTGCAGCGGCATTGAAGTAACCCTCTCTCAACTCTTCAAAGTTGGTTACTTTTCGCGCCGATCCAAAGTGATGGGTAATAATGCTCTGGGCGAGCTCGCGACTAAGGGGAATTTTGGAGAGGCTGTACATGGCTTCCTTGGAGAAAACGAGGCGGATAATATTAGAATTATACGTGGAAAGAACAGGAAGTTGGCTCGGGATCAGAAAATCACTCAGGAAGGTGTAGTTGGAGGATGAATTCGCCCAAAAAACCTTGGTACACTTCGTTTGTATGCGCGATAGCTTTCACCAAACTTTTCTTCCAACCAGGGTTCCTCGGTATAGGGCGCCAGGCTGTTGAGAACAATACCTAAAATCGCGATGACCCAAACCATCCAGGAGTTCGTTAGAATCATGAAGGCAATGGCGTTCAGGCTGTCGCCGATATACTGCGGGTTGCGCGTGTACCGGTATGGGCCGGTGAGGATCAGTTTGGGTCCCAGACCGAGCGTCGTTCGGATCCCAAACACCAGATAACTCCACGTGCCCAATGACGTACCAATAACGAAAAAGATCAACGCAAATGGCAGCCTCCATTCCAGACCGGGGAGAAATCCGCTGTCGAAGTCCAGCAAGCCTAAGTACAGACCGATGCTAACCACAATGAGGGCAAGAATCCATGCGGTAATAAACTGCCATGAATGCCAGGAGGGTGGCGGCCAGAAACGGAAGCCCGGCGCCTTGATGGTGGCTATGAACAGCAGGATATAGATAACCTCAAGCCCAACAGCCAGAAGGAATAGAGCCATACTTATAGTGTACCACCTGGGGCAACTGGGATTGCTGTACTACAATAAGAATCCATACACTCATTGGTGTGTTGGATGGAAAGAGTTGAAATCATGAAGAAGATGAAGGCGCTCATCTTGATTGTCCGGCCTGAGCTACCCATCGCCGCGGGAATTTGTGTGGTGGTGGGGCAGGTGATTGCCCAAGGCAAGTTCCCGCCAATTGCTACGATTGCGTTGGGTTTTGCCCTGGGTTTCTTCTTATCCAGTTCAGCGATGGTGTTCAACGATATTTTTGATTTGGAAGTGGATCGGGTGAACGCGCCGCAGCGGCCTTTGCCATCGGGCATGCTGACCATACCGGAAGCAATTGTCTGGGGAGTGTGCTTGGGAGTGGTTGGACTGATCCTGGCGGCTACCATCACCCCAATAGCCTTCATGCTCTCCCTGGTCTTGTGGGTTCTTGGATTCCTATATAACTGGAGACTCAAAGCAGCGGGCTTGTGGGGCAATTTAATTGTTTGCATCAACGTTGCTATGACCATCATCATCGGCGGTGTGAGCGTAGGTGGTGCGGCGAGTCCTATGGTTTGGATCTTTGGGGCAATAGTGTTCTTTTTTGATCTGGCTGAAGAAATCGCCGGAGATGCGATGGATATCGTTGGCGATCTGGAGCGGGGATCGAAATCCATCGCTATTCTTTATGGAAAACAGAAAGCCCTGATAGTGTCGGGAATACTGTTTGGGGTGGTAATTGTGCTCACGTTTATCCCCATGCTTTTGGGAGAAATAAACCCGGGCTATTGGGTTCCGATTGCTCTGATGGATATGGTGATTGTGGTTTTTGTCTATCGGCTTGTTAAGAGTAAAACTCCGCATGAAGGCAGGCAGGCGATGCGCGTAATGTACCTGAGTGCTACGCTCGGTCTGGCGGCATTTATTGTCGGGAGATTTTGGTGAGGCTGTTTGTGGCCGCCCGGGCATGAAACAACAACAATTTTGAAGATTTAACCTTGTAAGCCGTTGTAATTCTTACAATTTGATGGTATGATAACTAACAGTACGTAGTATATTGAAAGTGCCCTGTCTGTGATGTGCCGCAAGTATGAGGCGTGAAACGCATGTTACAGCATACAATGAAAGATTATCGTTTGTCCTTTTCTTATTAGTAGAGCTCGACAAAAGAGAGCATGTATAACCAAGACACAGGTTATCAAAAAGT
>JAEXTI010000262.1 GCA_023406965.1 Chloroflexota bacterium | reverse complement strand
GGCGTCTCCTCACATCTAGCCTTTCTCCCCAACACTGATTTCCTCGCGGGCAGCGGCCTGGACACCTGGGACTTTGCCGCGGGCAACCGTGTGGCCTCGCAAACCGAGCACTTCAACCCGCCCACCGATTGGACCCTCTCACCCGACGGCTCCACCCTGGCCCTGCTCTTCGCCGACCAGATCGAACTGCGCCGCGTCTCCACCGGCAGCGTCACCCAAATCATCTCCGATTTCGACGCGCCCATCCGCAGCCTCACCTTCTCGCCCGAAGGCCTCACCCTGGCAGGCACCTCCGCCGATGGCGACACCCGCCTGGGGCGCGGGTCCGATGGCGCCTACCTCGGCGACCTCGAAGAGCCCGGCCAACCCCGCATTGCCCTGGCTTACTCTCCCAACGGCCAGTGGATGGGCGTCGCCGACCAGACCGGGCGCGTCTACGCCTACAACCGCTCCGAAAACAACCGCCTCATGTACACCTTTGTCGAAGGCTACCTGCCCGGCAAACTGCTCTACTCGCCCGACAGCCAGTACGTCGCCGCCCTCACCACCTCCGGCGTGTCCCTGCGTTACTCTGGCACCGGCCAGCAGGTTCTCTTCCACGCCGGAATCGGCCTCACCGACCTGGCCTTTGCCCCCGATGCGCTCCTCCTGGGCGTGGTCGGCAACGGCACCGCCCGCGTCCTCGACCTCACCACCCGCACAGATCGCTACGTCCTCCAGCCCCACACCCCCGGCGACACGCCCTGGTCGCTGGCCTTCTCCCCCGACTACGCCTTCATGGCCGTCGGCTGGCAAAGCGGCAACATCGACTTATATTGGGCCTCTGACGGTACCTACATGCGCACCCTCACCGGCCACCGCGGCCCCGTCTACCGCCTCGCCTTCACCCCCGCCAGTCGCCTGCTCCTCTCCGCCTCTCAGGACGGCACCATCCGCGTCTGGGGACCAAATTGACAGAATTATTTGAATAGTTTGGTTTTTGTTCCCCTGTTCGTTTCAAAAATTTTACTATTAAACAAAAAAAGCCCTTTCCTTTGAAGGTTTTTTTCTTCAAGCCAACCATAAACTTATTACCTCTTTCCGACTTTTCCACCAACACCCCACTTTTCATTGAATGTTCTTTTTTCAAACTTACGATAGTTGTTACCCTCTACATCCGTCACGGTGACAAAAACATTCCAATCCGATTCAATGATACGACTAGAAAGAACTTCGGACAGTTGATAAGTTTGACCTTGACCATCTTGGAACTGAATAGGAAAATCTGGTGCTTCAAGGAAAATAGCCCCTGATGGAACTGGTTCACCAGAGGGCTCTTTTGTAGGTTTTTCTCCAGGATATCCTACAACAAAAGATACATTATTAATAGTGATCGGCCTATGGCCAGAATTTGCAACTCTCATGTAGATTGCGCTTTCAAATTCATGGAACTCGAGAATTATTTTGATATCTCTTTTCTCCCTTTTGAGCTCTCTGATTCCCAAAATAGTTGCCACAACAGCACCATAGGCAGCAATCACGATAGTTATCCAATCACTTGCGCTCATTAGCGTTCCCTCCATCTGTTAATTCCCCTTTACCTAAAACTAAAATCGTCGGTAGATATATAAACAGTCTTCAAGAAATTCAGAAATTTATCTGCCCGCACAATCATTACCATTCGATCGTTGTTTTGATTGGCATCCCTTAAGTGCCATGATCTTTGTTTGCCACTTCCCAATCCTGAAGCTAAATTCTTAAAAAATTTTATGTAGTCAACCGTCGATGGCGGCGAGATTTTTTTTATTACTCCAGCCTTCAAGTCAAAATCCGCTCGCGGATCAAACTCTACGATGTTTAGCTCAGCAGTAGTCATAATAACCGGAATGTATTTAAAGATTCCGTTTCGTTGCTGCTTATTTTCGTCAACACTTTTCTCCCATAATCGCAATTCTTCTTCAGCCAATGCCTCTGTAGACAATAATACCCCCCCGCAATATTCTCTAAAGTTCGCTTATCGTTTTGTCCTGACACTTCAGGAACACAAAACATAGAGGCATGCGAACCAGGTGAAACACAACCTTCCTCCCAGCACAAGAATTTAGGATTCGAGGAAGCCTTCAGAACCTTACCCAGGGTCGAACTAGAATCGTTCTTATCGGACGAAACCAGAAAATTCCAAGATCCTCTGACACGTTTACATTCAATAACCAATCGAATAGAATAACGATCATGTCCAAGGACCAAATCTATATAACCTTCTTCATGGTTCTCTTGGTTAACCCATCGATGCTCTGGAACCAAGACTTTCCAATGATGTTGTCCTTGAGTTTCGGTTATCTTTTCATGCAAACACATTTGCAAAGGATATCCAGAATTATTTACAATATCCTGAATTGACATTGTCATAGTCTCCCCTTTCTTAGCTATTCGATAAAACGATTATATACTCAAATCAAAAGCCCGTCCTCTCGGACGGGCTACTTTTCCCAATATGTCATTGCTTCGGGAGGAGCGGACGCTTTCCCCGCTCCTCGCCATGCACCCTCCCTCTCACCGCATAATTAATGGCAGGAACACCGTGGCCCCCTGCTCCGCCCCACACCAATAGCCAATGCAAGTGGTGTAGCTGCTGCTAATTGAATTGCCAATGCCCACCTGCCCCATCGTAGTGTTCACGCTGTAATTCGCCGAACTCGACTTCCCCCCGCCGCCGCCCTGCGTGGTGAACCAGTTCAGCGCAAAATTCGTCGACGACATCGCCAGCACCGTTTGAGCAGCCAGCAGCAGGCACAGCAAGAGGAGACCGGCGATAAGAACCTTACGCCTTTTCATACTCCCTCCTTTACTGCAACGTCACCAGGATCGTAATCACGCCCGTGCCGCTCTCCAAAGGCTGCATGGCCTTGCCCAACACCGTCCCCTGCGGAGGGTTCGGCCCCGCGCGCATTGCATATCCTGGTCTTGACGAGGTCACCAGCAAATCCCCGCGTTGAATCGGCCCGTTTTCCGCCGAAACCTTGCACGGCACAATCCCCACAATCGCCACTGGCACCCCGCCCAACAGGTCGTCAGTGTCCGGCGCGCCTGCCACAGCCGCCGGATCGGTGGAATACACCCCCAGCACTGCCGTGGAATAAGCACTCGTCGAGAGTTCCACCACCCGGTCCGCCTGCGTGCTGATCACCATTACATCCCCCGGCTCATAATCTGCCTCGTCGCCGGTCACTTCAATCTGCTCGGCGAAGTCTGCGCCGGCATAGTTTATAGAATTAAAATAACCATTCCCCCCTCGATCCACCCGCCAGTAACGCGTGCCCTGAACTGAACTGTACCCGACCACGAAATCTCCGGAAGAATTCGCTTGCACCAGGCTCAATGTAGGGTACCAGTGGTTGGTAGTATCCGCCGAATTACTGTATCCACCCAAAGCCACGCCGCCTCCAGTGTGGTATCCAAACACTCCCCGGCTGAACAGATCCGTGGTTTGCCCTTGCACGCCATCTCCCTCCGTGCTGAAGCCAAAAAGCCCGGCTGGATTTGAAGCAAGTTTGGGGTCACAGGTACCGGCAACATCAGCGACACAACCCAGGATTGCGGGATGATTCTCCGTGTTAAATGAATATCCAAAAATGGATGTATTTGTATCGCTGTACGCAGCGACACCGAATCCATCATCCGCGTCCGCCGTTATCGCTTCTCCCGTGGAAGCTCCATACACAGACAACGTATCGTAATCGCCTGTGTTCGTGGTATTGTTCTCGAGGGTTAGTATTCCGTCAACGGTTCCCGTGATATTTGCGCCCGGCACCAACGACAGCGCATATGCCACTGGAAGAATCACCTGCCGCGGCGTCATTTCGGCATCAGACCCCACCTTGATTCCCAACCACACCTTTTGCCCGGTTACATCCGTATAGCAGTTGTCGACGTACGAATTAAACAAACCATTCGTCACCGTCACCGAGTTCGTGTCCGAGCAAATCGCCGTTCCGCCGGTATCCACTTCATACAGGCTGAACACGATCGAGTAAGTTCCCGTGAGCGGGTTGCCTCCGGCGTCCGTCAACCGCCCCTGAATGCCAATGGCCCCCGGCGCAATGACCGCCTGCGGCTCGATCACCCCCATAACTTCTTCACCTTCAGGCGGGTTTTCTCCCTGCGCTTCCGCCAGGCGGCTCGATCCAAGCAGCAAAGCTGCCAGGGTCATCAGAATCACAACACAGATCAGCCGAATCAGTTTCATAGGTTCCTCCTCAATGGAAAGCAAACAGAACAACGAAACGGGAAATTCGCTACGCTACCGGATATTCAATAATGTGGAATAGGGGGAAAAGAAGAACCGCCTACCGGCAATGTACCGGTAGGCGGTTGACGATCAACAATAATCCAGCTACAAACAGTGTAGCAAGTTACTAATCATTTTTCAACTGCCGTTTCTTAAAACGACTGGAACAGGTCCATCACCCGCAGCGCGGCCTTAACCTTACCCAGATCCCAACCCGCCGGCATCGCGCAGCTCACCTGCACCGGCTTGCCCGGCAGCACATCGAAGTAATTATCGCTGAACACGGCGTCCGCGCCCTCCAGCTTCAACTCCACGAATCGCGCCAGCGAACGGGCCGCAACCGTGAACACCGCTTGCCCACCTTCCTGCGTCACCTGCACGTCCAAGCGCGGATCGACCAGTTCCAGGTGCTTGTTCGGCGCAAATGTTGCCAGTTGCATGGTCAGCATGTGCTCGCCTTGCAGCAGCTCCGCCACAAACACCAGCTCCCGGCTGCGGTCGCCGCCGCCAAAGACCTCGGCTTGGAAGTCCAGCGTGCAAACCATCTTCGAGCCCAGCGCGGCAATCCCGGCTTCCATCTCGCCCGATTTCACCACCTCGCCGCCCAGGGTCATCAGCGCCCAGCGCACCTTTCCCTGCCAATCGCGGGTCAAATCGCTGGTCAGCCACAAATCCATCTTCGTCTCCGTGTCTTCAATCGACAGCAGCACCGGGGCGTAGAACTTCTTGGCCGAGTAATGCAGCGCTTTCCAGCGCCCAAAGTAATCCATGCTTGACCACGAAGCCACCGGCCAGCAGTCGTTCAACTGCCAATACAGCGTCCCGCCCACGCGGTTCTTGTGCCGCCGCCAATGCTCCACCCCAAAGCGGATGCCTTCGGCTTGCAGCACCATGCTCATGTACATCATCTCCGCGAAACCCTTCGGCACCCGGAAGGTGTCGGTCATCTGCGTCAGCATGGCCGCGTTGCCCTTATAGCTGCGCTGGTGCAGTTCCATGACGTACGAGGTGATGTTCCAATCCTTTTCCTCCGCATAAGCCTTCACCGTTTCCATCGGCGGGAAGGACTGGAAGCCAAACTCGCTCATAAAGCGCGGGTACTGGCTGCGGTACGCCGTGAAGGGCTGCCGCCCGTGCCACACATCCCAGTAGTGCGCGTCGCCGCGCTCCTGGCTGTTGGCGTTTTTCATCGGCGTGTTCGACGAAGCCGAGCTGGGCCAGTAGGGATGATCGGTGTCCAGGTCCTCCAGCCAGCCGGGCAGCGTGTGGTAGAAGAACTTCTCGTAAGCCGCTTTCTCCAGCACGTGCAAGTCGTCCGTGCGCAGCCCCCAGCCCCATTCCGACCAACCCTGCTCCATCTCGTTGTTGCCGCACCACAGCGCCAGGCAGGCGCGGTGCCGCAGCCGCCGCACGTTGTACACCACCTCTTTCTGGATGTTGGCAATGAAATCTTCCTCGTCGTGCGGGTACACATAGCAGGCAAACATAAAGTCATGCCACAGCAGAATTCCGTACTGGTCGCACAGGTCGTAGAAGCGCTCGTCTTCATAGTACCCGCCGCCCCAAATGCGCAGCATATTCTGGTGGGTTTCAGCCGCCCCGCGAATCAGCATCTCACAAGAATCTTTCGTCATCCGCGTGGGGAACGAATCCGCCGGGATCCAGTCCGAGCCCTTGGCAAACACTGGCACGCCGTTGACCACAAAGCCAAACGACAGCCCCCATTCATCCGGCTCCTGGCGCAGTTCCACGGTGCGCAGGCCCAGCCTGTAATCCTTATGGTCTTCCTGCTTGCCGTCGCTCTCCAGCGTCACCTGGACGTCATACAGCGGCTGCGCGCCATACCCGTTGGGCCACCACAACTGCGGATTGCTCACCAGCACTTCCAACTCAGCCCGGCCGTTTTTCACCGGCGCGCTTGTTTCCCAACTCTGCCCGTCCGGGGCCGTCACCTTCATCTTCGCGGTCAGCGGCGCTTCGCCGAACACTTCCGGCGTCACCGCGGCTTTGATCGTCACACCCTGCGCGCCGTGCTCCTGGCGCAAATGCACGTCCCCCAAGCGGGCCTGCGCGTACCCCTCCAGGCGAATGTCCCGCCAGATGCCCATCGGCGCCAGCTTGGGACCCCAATCCCAACCAAAATGACAGGGAGCCTTGCGCACAAACACCCCGCCCTCCAGGGTCATGCCCACCGGCCCGGTCAGCGGTTTTTCGGCATTACGCATCTTGCAGAAATTTACTGCCGAGTGGAATACCACGCGCAGTTCGTTGGCCCCGGCCTTCACCGCTTTCGTCACATCCCAACGGTACTGCAAGAACATGTTTTCAGCCTTGCCCAGCAGTTGCCCATTCAAATACACATCCGCCAGCGTGTCGATGCCGTCTGCCACCAGGAACAGGTGCGGCTGTGCTGCCCCCTCGGGGGTCAACTGGAACGTAGCCCGGTATTCCCATTCCGTCTCCGCGACCCACATCACCTTTAATTCATTATCCGCGAAGAACGGGTCGGGGATTTTCCCGGCAGCCAGCAAATCAGTGTGCACGCCGCCCGGCACCTGGGCAGGCAGCCATTCCTCGCCGCCCAACTGTCGAAAAGTCCAACCAGAGGTCAACGATTGTGTAAACATGCAGCTATTTTCCTTTTTATCAAAAAAATGACCGCCCCGCTCAGGCCTCAGCCCTGCGAACCGGCCGGATCACCGATAACATACGCCTTCCAATCCAGGTCGGAAAGCGCTTCCACCTGTGGATACCCTTCCTTCATGCGTCGCACCGCGTAACCGTGCCGCCGCAAGCTCTCCCACACAGCCGCCGCAGCCGCCTGCCCGTGCAGTTCGATCAGCAGCAGCGGGCGCGCCTCGGTCAGCAAGCGCTCCATCCCGCGAACCGCAAGCACCTCGCCGCCCTCGATGTCCATTTTGATCACCTGTGGGATTGCCCCTTCCGCCCCATAGGCGAAATCATCCAGGGCCACCCCCGGCACCTCGATCTCCTGCACGTAAGCGTCGGCGATATCCCGCCCCGCCGAGCCAACCGCCTTGCCCATCGCGTTGGAAGGATGCACCAGGAAGCGCGCCGTGCCCGCCCGGTCGATCACCGCTGCGTGCACCACGTTCACCCGCCGATCCATTCCGTTCAAGGCCAGGTTGCGCCGTGTACGGGCCACGTTAGCGGGCAGCGCCTCAAACGCCGTCACTCGCCCGTTCTCGCCCCCCGCGCGAGCCAACAGCAGGCTCACATAGCCAATGTTGGCCCCCACGTCAAACATCACCGCGCCAGGCTTCACCCAATCGCGCAGCGCGCGCTGTAACTCCGGCTCATACATCCCCAGCCAGTAATCTTTTTCAGTCTGCATGTCCAACGCCAGGGTAAAGCCCTGCAAATCTCCCGCCGCCACCTGCGCCTCGCTCAAGCCTTGCGGGGCCGCCCGGTTAAGCGTCCGCCGCACCAGCCGCGCCAGGGGTCGGAACCCATATACCGCCCGTTTCACCGGCGCGGGTAAAATCCGCGCAAAAAAGGCCGCAGCCTTCAACAATGGATTCATCGATTTTTTGCCTGCGATATTTGATACAAGAGTTGAACGCTCACAGGCGCAATTATAAAGCATCTCCCCCCAAAACCACCTTGCGAATTTGTTGGCCCTAATCTACACCTCTCCCTCGCCGCTTCGGCGCTCTGGCGAGAGCCAGGGAGAGGTCGCGCCGAGCTTTGACGGCGCGGGTGACCCTGGCCCGGCCAGGGTGAGGGTGAAATCTGAATCCACAACCCTCTACATTCTTTCCCACATTAGAATCTTCTAACTTGACAAATACCCTCCAATTTGTTATTATTTCAACATCGAAAGATTTGAACTGGAGATATTTGATGCCAACACATTTTAAAGGCGACGAACGAACCAGACTGGCCCTGGACACATTCATCAAGTTCACCCGCGCAGCCGGCGCATTTGAAAGCCGCCTCCTGCACCGCGGGCAACTCGGTGAACTTACCCTCAGCCAGTTCGGCGTCCTCGAAACCCTCCACCATCTCGGCCCGCTGTGCCCGGGGCAGATCAGCGCCAAGCTGCTCAAATCCTCCGGCAACATCACCCTCGTACTCGACAACCTCGAGAAACAAGGGCTGGTTCAGCGCATCCGCGACACGGAAGACCGGCGCAAAATCACCCTCACCCTCACCCCCGCCGGAGAAGCCCTCATCACAGAGATCTTCCCCCGCCAGGCCGCTGTCATCGCCGATGAAATGAGCGCCCTCACTCCCGCCGAACAAGAAATCCTCGGGCGGTTGTGCAAGAAGCTCGGCCTGAAAGCATCCGAATCTCCAGATTCGATCGTCCATCCATCCAATCCATTATCTGTTTCTTAGGAGGTATTTCATGTCCTGGCAAATTGACCCCGCCCACACTCATGTTCAATTCTCGGTGCGCCACATGATGGTCACCAAAGTGCGTGGCGAATTTGAAAAATTTAGTGGTTCTGTCGACCTCGACGAGATCGAGCCCACCAACACCACCGTCAGCGTGGATGTCGAGACCGCCAGCGTCAACACCCGCGACGGCCAGCGTGACAATCACCTACGCTCCGCTGATTTCTTCAACAGCGAAGAATTCCCCACCATGTCCTTCCGCAGCAAGCGTGTCGAGCGCACGGGTGAAATGACCGCAAAACTCATCGGCGATCTCACCATCCGCGGCGTCACCAAAGAAGTCGCCCTCAACGTAGAGCACTTCGGCATTCTCAAGAACCCCTGGGGCATGCAGGTTGCCGGCTTCGCCGCCACCACCCGCATCAACCGCAAGGACTTCGGCCTGGTCTGGAACGTTGCCCTCGAGACCGGCGGCATGCTCGTCGGCGAGGATGTGGACGTCAGTATCGAGGTCGAGCTGGTCAAAACCCCCGAGCCTGAAGCTGCTGCCGCAGCCTGACCTTTACCCCATTGACAATTACACGCCCTGCTGCCCTAATTGGCAAGCAGGGCGTGATTCTATTCCACTTGAGCTTTCCCCGAATTCTCCCCGCCCCATGAAGCCAAATTCGTTGAAACTGCTGCAAAACTACCGCTCTCTAGCCCGAAGGGCTTTCATGTACTGAGCAGGGACTTTAGTCCCGCGTCAATTGTTCTTATTCCCCGTACACCACCGCCTGGTTCTCCAACACCCCCCACGAGGTCAAGAAACGCGACACGCTCACACTGTAATACGCGCCGCCGTCCACCACCTGCACCGTCGATTCGTTGTACCCCACGATCATCACCGTGTGCTCCAATGCCGCCACCACGGTCGTCTGCCCGTCCGAAGCCGTGTATTCCACCGCCCGTCCCGGAAGCACCCCGCCGATCACCCACACGATCACCGGCTGCCCCGAAGCAATCTCTCGTTGCAAGTCTTCAAAGCTCATCCAGCGCCGCGCATCTGCCGGCAAGCCGTAAGCTCTTAACAGCTCCGCTACAGGCCCCGCGTGCACTCCATACGAGTTCGGCGGGATCATACCCGCCACGTCCCGCGGGTTGCCCACAAAACCCTGCTCTGGGTTGTCCGAGCGCGGCAGTCGCTCCTGAAATTCCAATTCCCCAATCGACACCCCAAAGAAGCGCGCCCAATCGGAAGACGAACGCGACTCGCAGCTCAAGCCCAGCGATTGGAAATACCCGCTCA
>JAEXTI010000259.1 GCA_023406965.1 Chloroflexota bacterium | reverse complement strand
TTATGACACAGTCGGCGGGGGGTTCGCGGCTCGTCTGTGGTGGATGTTGCGCTACTGCGGTCACGACGCTGTAGCCATCCTCGATGGTGGCTACGCGAAATGGGCGACGGAACAGCGACCTACTCGTACAGGTATTGAAATTTATCCCCCCCGGAGGTTCACCCCGTCACCCCAGCCGCACATGCTAGTGACTACCGAGCAAGTCCTTCAGGCCATTTCCTCTTCCAACTCCATCTTGATCGACGCCCGTGCGCCTGTCCGTTACCGCGGCGAGCAAGAACCTATCGACCCTGTCGCCGGTCGGATTCCAGGGGCCCTCAATCGCTTTCATGTCAACAACCTCACCCCCGCAGGCGTCTTCCTACCCCCTGCCGAATTAGCTACTCAATTCGAATCCCTGCTGGGCGGCAGGTCCACGGCGGAAGCGATTGTCTATTGTGGTTCTGGAGTCACATCCTGCCATCACCTGGTCGCCTTGGCTTCCGCTGGTCTACCCCTTCCGCGTCTGTATGTCGGCTCCTGGTCTGAATGGATTCAAGACCCCTCCCGCCCGATTGCTCGCGGAGAATAAGACTCGCTTAATAAATCAATCGGGCAGCCAAAGCTTATCTGGCTGCCCGATTTGTTATTGGGTCGTCTGCCTCTCGCCTAGGAGAACATCCAACTGTTCACCTGTTCGATGGGTTCCTTTCCAGGGCGCAACTCGTCCGGCGTGGACCGGTTCAGCGCCTTATCTGGAAGCTTGTAAAGATCCAGCATCGAGTCCGAATCAGTTTCAACGTAAATCAACCCGGTCACCAGCTCTCGGTGAGCCCGTGCCCGCTCCAGCACCTGGAATGCCTCGGCCCGGCTGTGCGGGTCGTAATCCTTGTCCAGCTTGCGCAGGGTGATTGTCGAACCGTCGTATAGCTCCACATCGCGGGCGCTGCCTTCTTCATAATCATCAACCGTAATTTCATCTTTAGCCGGTTTGAAGATCAAATCGTGCAGCCTGATTTCGTGAGCTTTACCAAACACATACGAATGTAAGGAGTCATCCTTGTTGTTGAACGTCACACATGGGCTGATGATATCCAGCACCGAAATGCCCCGGTGGCTGAAGGCGGCTTTGATCAACTCCTTCACCTGTTTCGGATCGCCGGCAAATGACCGCGCCACAAAAGTAGCGTTTGCCGCTAAGGCCTCCAGACAGATATCCACAGGCTGGTAAAGGTTGGTGCCTTCATGCTTGAGAGTCAACCCCTTCTCGGCTGTCGCCGAGAACTGCCCTTTGGTCAATCCATACACGCCATTATTCTCGACAATGTACACCATCGGCAGATTTCGCCGCACCAGGTGCTTAAACTGCCCCAGGCCGATGCTTGCCGTGTCACCATCGCCACTGACGCCCAATGCCCGTACCGATGTATCGGCAAAGATCGCTCCCAACGCCAGCGATGGCATACGGCCATGCAAGCCATTGAAAGCAAATGACCTGCCCAAAAAGTACGTTGGGCTCTTGCTCGAGCAGCCGATCCCAGAGAACTTAATCACTTCCTCTGGCACTACATCGATTTCGTACATCGCCGCAATGATCTGATTCGAGATCGAGTTGTGGCCGCAGCCCTGGCACAGGGTGCTGGGCGCGCCGCGGTAATCTCCCCTCGACAACCCCGCTCTGTTCAGCGGGCCGCTGGTTACTGCTGTCTCGCTCATATTATTTCTCCTCCTGTGCCAGTAATTCGTCCCGCAACCACCGCGCGCTAAACGGAAGGCCATCCAAATGAGCCATCGAACGGAATTTCTCTGCATACTGTGGATAGTGAATTCTTAAGAGTTGCAGCAATTGCCCATCGCGGTTTAATTCGGGTACGTAAATTCGCTCGTGCGATTGCAAGAAGTCCTCTACCTCTTCTGTGAACGGAATAGCCCGCAACCGCAAATAGTCTGTCGCCCCTCCGCCCGCCAGCAAGTAGTCTCGCGCTTCATTGATCGCCGGTTCTGTCGAACCCGCCGAGAGAATCCCGATCACGGCGCCCGCTTGCCGGCTCAAGACAGGTTTTGGCACATATTGCTTGGCTGTTACATATTTCCGAGCTAACCGCGCCATGACCCTTTCCCAGACCTCCGGCTCTTCGCTGTACCGGCCATACTCATCGTGCCCCGTGCCGCGCGCAAAATATGCGCTTCGCGGATGCCGGTTTCCGGGCAGCGTTCGGTAAGGGATACCGTCGCCATCGACATCCAAATACCGCCCCCAGGGTTTTCCGAGCCGCTCAGCCATCGCATCGATATCTTCTTCCCACAACACCTTACCGCGATCCATGGGCACATCCGGGTACTCAAACTTCGGCGTCATCCAGTTATTCATTCCCATATCCAGATCGCTCAACACAATTACCGGCATTTGCACCCGTTCAGCGATGTCGAAGGCCTTCCACCCAAACTCAAAACATTCAAACACAGACCCCGGGAAGAGCAAGATGTAATTCACATCACC
The DNA here is from genome assembly GCA_023406965.1 of Chloroflexota bacterium. Next base: position 6,349 of record JAEXTI010000259.1, on the reverse strand, counting down.
ATGCCCGGTGAAATAGGCCTGGGTGATATCACCCTGGGCCGTGCGAGTCGGCAATCCCGTGCTCGGCCCCACCCGTTGAACATCCCAAATAACGACCGGCACCTCGGCATAATAGGCCAGACCCATATATTCAGACATCAAGCTGAAACCCGGTCCTGAGGTAGCCGTCATCGAACGCAGCCCAGCCCAGCCGGCGCCAACCGTCATGCCAATGGCTGCCAGTTCATCCTCCGCCTGCACCACCGCGTAGTTCTGTTTCCCTGTCTCAGGATCGGTGCGCAATTGCGGCAAATGCTCATAAATCGCCTCGGTTAGAGAAGAAGCCGGGGTGATCGGATACCACCCCACAAACTGCACCCCGCCGTAGATCGCTCCCAGCGCCGCGGCAGTATTCCCATCCGTCAGCATCAACCCATCCGTTCCGTTCATTTTTTCAACGCGATATGGATCTTTCTTTGTCAGGTTCTCTGCCGCCCAGTTGTAAGCCGACTGGATCACTGTGAAGTTGCTCTCCACAGGGGTCTTCTTGTCATGGAAGTGGTACTTAAGGGCAGCCAGAATAGCATCCAGATCAATACCCAAAATTTGTCCAACCACGCCCACGTATACCATATTGGCGATAAAATCCTTCAACGCGGGGGGCACCTGGACCGCTTTGATCAATTGCTTGATCGGCATCGGATAATACGTCAAATCATCCCGAGATAAGGGTTGGTTCATATCGTCGGCATAGAACACAACGCCGCCCGGCACAAGGAAGGTTTGATCCTTGGCAAACGTCGCCGGATTCATCGCAATGATCATGTCATCTTTCTCGATACGTGCGGTATACCCATTCTTATTCACCCGCAGCGTATACCAGGTGGGTAATCCCTGAATGTTGGAAGGGAAAATGTTCTTCCCCGATACCGGAATTCCCATTTTGAAAATCGCCCGCATCAACGTAAGGTTGGCGGTCGCGCTCCCCGACCCGTTCACCGTGCAGAACGTCATGGCAAAGTCATTGACCACGGATCGTTGCTCCGCCGACAAATTACTTGCGCCATCTGGTGAGCCTAGAGTCATAGTTTCTCCTTATCCTGTCTTTGATTCATCACTCAAACTTCTGCCGAGAGTTTGCCCTCGGTCGCTGATACAGTAAATCGGCGTGCTCCATCATTGCCTGGTAGCCCGCCTTCGCATCTCCCTTTTGAATGCTTTCCACCATCCGCCGGTGATAACGCCATACAGTATGCAAATAATTCAAATCCGCATACATACTCAAACCAATCGCCTCATACATATCCCAGTATGCTTCCAGGATTCCCTGTACAAATGGATTGTTCAATCGCCGGTAAACGCCCAAATGCAATTCGCGGTGCTCCACAAAAGGTATCTGCGCCGGTGAACTCGCCAATTTCGCTTCAGCTTGATCCACCAACTGGCACAGGCTTTGAATGTCGTCGTTCGTCAACAACGCGACAGCCTCAAACCAGTAAGCCGCCTCGATGTGGTTTCGGAACACCGAAAACCGCTGAAAAGCATCCTGGTCGACATTGACCGCAAAGGCCAACCCTTGCATCACCGCCGGCTTAAATGAATAGGGAAGCCTGCGCATGCCAAGTTTTGGTCGCACTTCAACCAACCCCAATGATCTCGCCACTTCGAGCTGCTCGCGAAGCAAGGCCTGGCTTACGCCAAGCTCCTGGCTGATCTCTTTTAAGGACGGCAAATGTTCGCCCTCTTGATACTGCACAAGATAGCGTAAAAATGCCGATAGCATTTCAGGATTTGATCGAGACTCCACAAAAACCGCCTGTAGTTTCGTGCGTCTGCTCTCACCGGTAAGAAAGCTCAACCATTGGGTGTAAGCTGCTAAGTTGTTTTTATCGTATTAATCCGATTAATACAAGATCAGTATAATGCGCTGTACAAGGAAAGTCAATTATGACTTTCCTCATTTATTCGGCAAACAATGTCGGAAGTTCAGCTAACGCCTTACCCAGCATCGTTCCGCACCAGGTGATTAGTTTGCCATCTACCCGGAAAATCTTCCCGCTTTTCCCGGCAGGCGTATCCGCCAGTAACGCAGCGATGGCTGATTCCCCTGACTCATCAAACAGAAAAGGTTCATCCGGTAGCAGTACAATTTCAGGCTCGCCCGCCAGAACTTCATCCACCGTCACCCGCGGATAGCGTCTGTCTCTGTCTCCAACCGCCTCCGCTGAGACAAGACCTAAATCCGCGTCCAAGGGATAACGGCGTTCTCTTCCCGCAAAGATGTTTTCCCCGCCCACCAACCGTAAAAGGTTGCCGGAATAGGTATCATCGTTGAAGGTCATCCACCACAGCCGGTCATCCGCGGTGTATTCCTGCCACACCGGGCAGAAATATCGTCTGCGCGGCGTGTCATTTGCTACCTGTTGCGCCCAATCAACCTCGCTGTCGATCATCTTTACAGAAAGACTGGCAGGTTGACTGCGAAATAAATCCACCAATCCCCACAGGAACGACACAGTCTCCTCAACTGTGCGCGGAAATGAAACCCACACCGGCACATCCTTTGCCTCAAGCGCCTCAACCACTTCGCGGGTGTTTTCCTCAAAATTCGCCAGCACCAGGTCAGGTTGCAACTTGAGCACATCCTCCACGTTGATTGTCTTCGGTCCGCCGACCCGAACAGGTTGTCCAAGGTCACTTACCGCAACCGGACAGTAGTCGGTTACCCCCACAATCGTTTTCCCCATGCTTAGCGAATACAGGCTATCCGTATATGAAGGTACCAGAGAAACCAACCGCGCAGGTGGTTTCTCGAATTTCAACAAGATGTCGGCAAGATCCCGTTGGCTCATTGCAGTAACCGGAGAACGACGCCCGCCATCAGTGCCGCAGCCTTAGGCAACGCCGCATCATCGAAATCGAATTTTGGGTGATGATGGCCATAGCATAAACCCTTCTCTGGATTCGCCGATCCGACCAGGAAATAGCAGCCCGGTACGTGCTGCATGATGAAAGACATATCTTCAGACACCATGGACATGCAATTAGCTTCTAAATGCTCGGTTGGATACATCTCCAGCATGACATCAGCCACGGTCTGGGCAACCTTGGCATCGCTTATGACCGGTGGGGTGATTTTTTGGATATCGAGGCTGGCTTCACAGCCCATTGCCCCGGCTACGCCCACAACAATCTCATTCATACGCTCAACAATCTTTTCCCGTATCGCCGCGTCAAAGCTGCGTATGGTACCGGTCAGTTCGGCTGTCTGCGGAATGACATTGAACGCTTCACCCGCCCTCACAGTCGCCACGGTCACCACCGCCGACTCTAGCGGCGAAAGGTTGCGAGATACTATTGTTTGCAGTGCGGTAATGATCTGAGCGGCTGCCGCCACCGGGTCAACGGCCTGATGTGGGAGTGCCCCATGTCCCCCTTTTCCGGTCAAGGTCAACCTGAACGTGTCCGCCCCTGCCATCAATGGCCCTGGCCTGATTCCATACCAGCCGACTGGCTTCTCATTCCATAAATGCATCGAGACGCAAGTCTGCGGCGCGGGGTCCCGCAATACCCCCTCGGCGATCATCCGTTCAGCGCCACCCAGTCCTTCTTCCGCCGGCTGGAACACAAATTTAACAGTTCCATGCAGCCGCCCGCGGAATTCTTGCAAGATTTTTGCAGTACTTAGCCCAATGGCAATATGCCCGTCATGTCCGCAAGCATGCATGATGCCCGGCGTCTCCGAGGCATAAGGTGCGCCGGTTTCTTCAGTCACAGGTAAGGCGTCCATGTCAAATCGGACCAACACCACGGGACCTGGATGGGCGCCTTCGAGCAAACCCACCACACCGGTTGCAGCCACTCCTGTATGCACCTCAAGCCCCATCTGGCCTAACTCGCGTGCAATAATGCCGGCTGTCCGGTATTCCTTGAAACCTAATTCGGGATGGCGGTGAAAATCTTGCCGCAAATACCGTGTGAACTCATACAACAGGTTTGCCTGTTCAACGATCTCATTCATCGGTCCCATCCCCTTTGAGGTTTATCCCTGCCCGGACGAGCCTCCGCCTGGCTTAGGGCCGCCCCTGGGTCGGCGGCGATTACCTCTCCACCGCCGGTCATTCTGCTGTTCTCCCTTCGGAGACTGGCTCGCAGTTGTGCCGTCTTCGTTTCCTGGCTGCGCCGATTCCTCGCCCTGTTGTCGGGGTCCTTGTGGGAACTTCTTGGGCGCTGGGGCCTGGGGTCGCGATTGCGGGCGCTGTTGCATCCCACCACGCCTCTCCTCTCCGCCTTGCGGACGCTGCCGTTCAGATCGTTCGGCCCGCCTTTGAGGTTGAGCGTAGCCCGCTTCACTCGAAGACTCTGTTTCTATTGGTTCCTTTTCAGGAGCAGGCATCACCGGCAGAGGTTGTCCCTCCTCCAGTAGTGTTAATTTTTCAAATGGAAATTCACGGACCGGTCCGTCCACCAACGCCACGATGACTCCCTGCCGGATCGGAGCCACATCCAACACGCGGCCCTCTCCTTCTGGCGTCCAAACCCGCTTATTCTTCTTTGGCAGGCCGGCTCGGGCTTCGACATACTGGTCATACTCATAAATCAAGCAGCAGCGCAGACGCCCACACATTCCAGTTATTTCGGTAGGAGTCAAAGAGATGCCTTGCTCTTTCGCCATTCGGATCGAAATCGAGCTGAACTCGGTCAAAAACCGAGAACAACAACGTGTTTCCAAACCACATGCGCCCATTCCGCACAGCATCTTTGCCACATCACGAGGTCCAATCTGCCGCAGTTCCACCTGAGCAGGGCTGAAAGCCCTGCCCATATCCGAACGAAGCGACTTCAGATCGACCTTCTCATCCGTCTCACTGCTGAACATAATAGCCAATCGAGATCCGTCAAAGCTATATTCAGCACTCACAACTTTTATCAAACTCAAATTCAGCTCGGCAGCCCGTGCTTTTGCAGCTTCCACCACCTCGGCTTCACGGGTCTGCCACATTTGCCGCAGAACTAAGTCGCGTGGGGTCGCTCGCCGGTCAATCGCCTTCAACCCTTCGCCGAGATGCTTCTCCCGAGGCGACAATTGCGCCACCTGGCCCAACTGCCACCCGCGGCTGGTTTCAACTACAACCATGTCACCAATTTTAATATCTTCGATCAAACCAGTGTCGAAGTGGTAGATTTTGCCAACCTTCGAAAACCGTACCCCCACAATTTGCGGACCGTTCTGCTGTTCCATCGTGCTACCCAATCACTTTAATCTCGACGCCACCATCGTTCTGCAAAGCAGCTACACTTAACTTCGCAGCAACCGCTTCGGCAATCTCGCACAACGCCTTCGATGGAGCACTTTCAGGCTGCGATATTACAATCGGCGCGCCTTGATCTCCGCCCATCCTCACATTGGGATCCATCGGGATTGCGCCCAGGAACGGCACATCCGCTTCAAGGGCAAGTTTTTCACCGCCGCCCTTGCCGAACACATCCATTTGTCCGCCATCAGGCAGCACTAAATAGCTCATGTTTTCCACCACTCCCAGCAGCGGCACATTCAACTCGCGGAACATTTCCAACCCGCGCCGGGCATCATCCTGCGAAACCTGCTGCGGCAGCGTAACAATTACGCCTCCGCTCAACGGCACGGATTGCGCCAGGCTGAGCTGAGCATCGCCCGTTCCGGGGGGCAGATCAACCACCAGGTAATCCAATTCATTCCACGATACATCCGCCAGGAACTGCCGGATCGCAGAGTGCAGCATTGGACCGCGCCAGATCAATGGCTGTCCGGGCTTGACCAGGAAACCGATGGACATCACCTGCACGCCATACGCCTCTGCCGGGATAAGTTTCTGCCCGTTCTGAGGCGGTAAGCGCTGCACGCCCATCATCGTGGGCACGTTCGGGCCGTAGATATCAGCATCCAAAAGGCCCACCTTTGCGCCGCTTTGCGCCAGGGCCACGGCCAGGTTCACTGCCACCGTGGTCTTGCCAACGCCGCCTTTTCCAGAAGCAACCGCCACCACGTTTCGCACGGGCAGGCTCAGTAAGCCGCGCACTCTGCCATCTGAAGGCACGCTTGCATCAAGCTTCACATCCACCTTTTTCACTCCCGCAATCGCCAGAACGGCTTCTCGTGATTCTTTCTCTATCCGCCCGCGCAGCGGGCAAGCCGGAGTGGTTAGCATCACTGTAAATCGAACAGCATCGCCGTCGATCTCGATATCCCGCACCATATTCAAAGTCACTAAATCTTTGTGCAATTCAGGTTCTTGCACCTTGCTCAAAGCCGCTAAAACAGCCTCTCTTGTTATCGGATGGTTACTCATCTACACCTTTCCTAATATCTTTAAGTTACCCGGCCTGTTTC
>JAEXTI010000249.1 GCA_023406965.1 Chloroflexota bacterium | reverse complement strand
GCCCCCCCCCCCCCCACACCCCAAAATGCGGATCTCACAACGCCGATTCCCAATGAACCATAGAAGTGTCTTTTTTTGACATCAGGGCTACAATAGTTTTGGCACAAGTTGGTCCTTTTTGTTATCTCAGGAGGCAGAGATGGCGCGTGAAGGGTTACAGACGCTATTCACAGATGATGATCGACAGGGATTGGCTTATCTCAAAGATTATCGGGTTGGGCAGGTGACCACCCACGGGCACGACCGGCCTATCCCCGGGCTGCTGCCATCCTGGCGGGAGTTTGCCGGGACCATGCACCGCGACAACGTGCCCATCCCGCCGGGGGGCAAATGGTGCTTTGCCGAAATCCAGGGACCGGGGAAGATCATCAACATCTGGTGCACCGCCGTGCCGCCTCTGGATTTCGACCTGGGGACAGACAAGCTCACTCCGCAGGTGTTGCTCCGTAACTGGAAGAACATCCGAGAGATCTTTCCCTATCACCGCTTCTGGAATTTACTAAAAGGCGTCTGGATCCAGATCTATTTTGACGATGAAGCCACACCCTCGGTGGATGCACCAATGGGCGACTTTTTTGGGGTGGGCTTTGGCGAGTACAAGCATTACCAATCCCATTACCTGATGATGACCGACGGTGGCTACATCTGCCAGTTCCACATGCCCTTCTTCAAGAAAGCGCGTGTGGAGATGGTGAATAAAAACGAAAAACTGGGTGTGCCTGCCTTTTATGGCGCGGTGACTTACCTACAATACGCCGATGAAAAGCCCCTGGAAAACCAGGCCTACTTCCATGCCAAATACCGCCAGGAACATCCCACCCGGCGCGACGAGCCGTACCTGATCCTCGACACCAGCGAGATGGGCGCGACGGACCGCGCTGGGCATTACGTGGGCGTGGTGCTTTCCACCGAAGCGGTCGAGCGCAAGTCGGGGCTGGCCTTTTTGGAAGGCAACACCAAGATCTGGGTGGATGGCGAAGCGGAGCAGAGTCTGGAGTATACCGGCCTGGAAGATTACTACCAGGGCGCCTGGTACTATGTAAAAACCCATGGGCGACCCGGCGCCGAGTTTTGCGCTCCCTATCACGGCCTGACGGTGAAATCGATGAACCGCCAGGGGTTGTTGGGATCTATGCTGCTGGCGAATATGCAGCGCAACCGAGCATCCCAGTACCGCTTCCATCCCGAAGGGATTCCCTTTAATCAATCGATCCGGGTAACCTGCCATCATGGCGAGTTCGATGAGATTGCCGGTAATTATTCCTCTGTGGCGTATTGGTACCAACAGCACTAAATAAACAGGGTGAGTGGGAAAAGCCAACTTCTAAGCCAACATTTTCCGGATACGATGCACCAGACCTGACAGGTTTTAAGAAACCTGTCAGGTCTTTATGTCCCTTGCATTCAGCTTACAAGAAAGTTGATCAACTTTGTTCTATGCTATACTTCCCCTGCCGCACCCTCCCGTACTCACCGAATACAACTCATGCACCCGGCATCTCGCTTACCTTCGCTTCTCACGCGCCTGCAAAGGCCCTCTTCCAACCAAAAACCGCCCGCGCTTTCGGCGATTTTCCGCTGTTACACCTACCTGCGCCCCTACTGGTTCCTGACGCTGGGCTCGTTCGCGTCCCTGCTGACCATTACCCTGACCAGCATGGCCACCCCCCAACTGGTGCGCTGGATCATCGACCGGGGCATTGGTCAAAACGACATGCGGCTGCTCACCGGATCGGTGGTGGGACTGCTGGCTCTCACCGTGCTGCGCGGGATCATGACCTATTTCATGGGGCGCTGGTCCGAGGTGGCCTCCCAAAACGTGGCGGCCGATTTGCGGGCCGAGCTGCAGAAGAAGCTCTCCATCCTCTCTTTCTCCTTCCATGACCACAGCCAGGCCGGAGATATCCTCTCGCGGGCCATCCAGGATGTGGACCGGGTGCGATTCCTCACCGGTCGCGCTTCCATCCGCTTGCTGGACGGCATCGTGATGATGCTGGCAACGGCAGTGATCGTCATCTTCATGAATCCAAAGCTGGCCCTGCTGGCCATCGCCGCCATGCCCATTTTGGCCTACCGTGCGATCACCTTCGGCAAGCAGTTCCGCCCGCTCAACGCCGCCATCCAAAAACAACTCGGCATTCTCACCACCCGCGTCGAGCAAAGCCTGCGCGGCGCGCGCGTGGTCAAGGCCTTTGCCCAGGAGCAGGCCGAAATTGGCCGCTTTGAAACAGAAAACGAGCGCTGGTTTGAGATGAACGCTCGCGCGGCCCGCTTGCAGGCCACCGGCGGCTCCATGCTGCAACTGATTGCCAACCTGTCTTCCGTGCTCATCCTATGGGCTGGCGGCAGCATGGTTATTCGCGGCGAGCTGACCGTGGGCGAGCTGGTGGCCTTCACCACCTACCTGGCCCAACTGCTCAACCCCGTGCGCATGTTGGGCATGATCATCCCCGCCATCAGCATGGCCGGCACCGCCGCCGAGCGCGTTTTTGAAATCCTCGACACGGTTCCCGAAGTACAGGAAAAAGAGAACGCCGTCGAAATGCCGCCTTTCCGCGGGCACGTGCGCTTTGAATCCGTCTCCTTCTCCTACGGCAAACGCCGCGAAGTGCTCAAGCACATCGACCTGGAAGCCAAACCTGACCAGATCATCGCCCTGGTGGGCCAAACCGGCTCGGGAAAATCCACCATCATCAACCTCATCCCGCGCTTCTACGATCCCACCGAAGGGCGCATCACCATCGACGGGCAAGACATCCGCGAGGTGACCCTGCACTCGCTGCGCTCCCAAATCGGCATCGTCCTGCAAGAAACCACCCTCTTTGCCGCCTCCATCCGCGAAAACATCGCCTTCGGCGCGCAGAATGCCACGGAAGAACAGATCATTGCCGCGGCTAAAGCCGCCCAGGCCCACGACTTCATCTTGCGCACCCAAAACGGCTACGACACCGAGGTCGGCGAGCGCGGCATCACCCTCTCGGGCGGGCAGAAGCAGCGCATTGCCATTGCCCGCGCCATCCTCACCAATCCGCGCCTGCTGGTGCTGGACGACGCCACTTCCAGTGTGGACACGGAAACCGAGGAGCAAATCCAGTTGGCCCTGGGCCGCTTGATGAAAGGGCGCACCACCTTCGTGATTGCCCACCGCCTGAGCACGGTCATGCAAGCCGATTGCATCCTGGTGCTGGAAAAAGGCGCGGTGGCCGCGCGCGGCACGCATGACGAACTGTTGCGTTCCTCGTCCTTATATGCCGAAATCTACCGGCGGCAGCTCAAACCGCGCGTGGAGAAACCCCAATGAGCTTTGGAATTGGCATGGCCGGCCCGCAGATGGGCCCCGGACAGGTACTGGACCAGTTTGGCTCGGGCGAGCACCGCGGGCGAGCCTTCGACTGGAAGGTGGTTTCGCGCCTGCTGGTGTACCTCAAACCGCATTGGAGGCAACTGCTGCTGGCCTTTGCCTGCATGCTCGGCGCCACCGGACTCACTCTGCTCATCCCCTATCTGACCAAAGTGGCCCTGGACGACAACATTGGCAACAAAGACTACAACGGCCTGGTGCGCACCGCGCTGATCACCGCAGCCGCTTATGCGGGCCTGTACGCAACCTCGGCCTTGCAGCAATACATCCTCGCGCGCGTGGGGCAGCGCGTGCTCAGCACCCTGCGCGCCGACCTGTTCCGCCACCTGCAAGCCCTCTCACTCAGCTACCACGACACGCACATCGTCGGCGTGACCGTCTCGCGCCTGATCAACGATGTGGCCGTGATCAACGAGTTGCTCTCGCAAGGCTGGATCACCTTCATCGCCGACGCCTTCATCCTGGTGGGCATCGTGTCGATCATGCTCTCGATGAATGCCAAGCTGGCCCTCTTCGCCTTCCTGGTGCTGCCGTTGATGGTGCTGGCTACCTGGCTGTTTGCCCAGCGCGCCCAGGCCGCTTTCCGCGAAACGCGCACGCGCGTGGCGGCGGTGGTGGGCAACCTGGCCGAAGATATCGCAGGGATGCGCGTCATCCAGGCCTTTGCCCAGGAAGATGCCACCCAGGAGCGCTTCAAAGAGATCAACCAGGCCAACCGAGACGCCCACGTCAACGCCATGACCCTCTCCTACATCTTCCTGCCCTCCATTGAATTCCTCAGCATGCTGGCGACCGCCGTGGTGCTGTGGACCGGCGGGCGGGCGGTGATCAAAGAGGAAGTCACCATCGGCGTTTTGGTGGCCTTCCTGGCCTACGTTTCGCGCTTCTTCCAGCCCATCCAGGAGCTTTCCCGCCTCTACACCACCATGCAATCAGCCATGGCCGGCGGCGAGCAGGTGCTCAAGGTGCTGGATACTCCCCTGGATGTCTTCGACCGGCCCGATGCTGTGCCCATGCCGCCCGTGCAAGGGCGCATCGAGTTTGACGCCGTCACCTTCCGCTACCGGCCAGACACGCCCGAGGTGCTTCATGAGGTTAACCTGAACATCCAGCCGGGGCAGCGCGTGGCCCTGGTGGGGCCGACCGGAGCCGGAAAAAGCACCATTGCCAATTTGGCTGCACGATTCTATGAGGTCAGCGAAGGGACTGTGCGCATCGACGGCATCGACGTGCGCACGGTGACGCAAGGCTCGCTGCGCCGCCAGATTGGCGTCGTGCCGCAAGATTCGTTCCTCTTCGCCGGGACCATCGCCGAGAACATCCGCTTTGGCGACCCGCAGGCCGGCGATGAAGCGGTGGAAACCGCCGCCCGCATGGCCAACGCCCACGAATTCATCGCAGCGCTTCCCGATGGTTACGATACTGCCATCCTGGAAAATGCCGCCAACCTTTCGGTGGGGCAGCGCCAGCTCATCTGCATCGCCCGCGCCGTGCTCACCGACCCGCGCATTTTGATCCTGGACGAAGCCACCGCCAACATCGACACGGTCAGCGAGGGACTCATCCAGCAGGCCCTCGAGCGGCTGCTAAAGGGGCGCACCGCTGTCATCATTGCCCACCGCTTGAGCACCATCCAAAACGCCGATGTAATCTGCGTCATTCAGGACGGGCGCATCGTGGAGCAGGGCAAGCACGCCGAGCTGATCGAGCGCGGCGGCCTGTACAAAACACTACACGAAAAGCAGTTCAAAACTTCCGCAGCGTAAGCGAGTGGAACGGGCCGGAAGCCCAGGCCCACGCAGCCATCTGCCGGCCAAATTGTGTCAACGGTTTGTCAACGATTCATCAAGACTCTGTGCTTGCCTTCTCCTATCATGGAACTAAAGGACCGTCAAACCGGTCTATGCAAGTGAAAGAAGGAGAATCGTATGAAGACAACGCTTCGCTGGTTGTGTGTTCTGTTGTTGGGAACCAGCGCCCTGCTGAGCGCTTCTACATCCCTGCCCCGGCCGAAAGGCCCCGTCACCCAAATCGCCAATATCAGCACCACGCTGCTTCCCGGTCAAGCCAACACCTGGCCCCTGCGCCCGTCCAGCGCCGAAGGGGCTTACATCGTCGAGGTCAGCCCGCGGGAAGA
>JAEXTI010000154.1 GCA_023406965.1 Chloroflexota bacterium | reverse complement strand
TTGGGCGTCAATGATGCCGATTACGACCCCGCCAAGCATCACATCGTTTCCAATGCTTCCTGCACCACCAACTGCCTGGCCCCCGCGGCCAAGATCGTGCACGAGCGCTTTGGCATCGTCAACGCGGTGATGACCACCATCCACTCCTACACCAATGACCAGGTCATCCTCGACCAGGGCCATAAGAAGGAAATGCGCCGCTCCCGCGCCGCCGGCCTCAATATCATCCCCACCACCACCGGCGCCGCCAAGGCCGTTGCGCTGGTCATCCCCGAGCTGAAGGGCAAATTCGACGGCTATTCTCTGCGCGTCCCCACCCCCACCGTCTCGATCGTGGACTTCGTGGCCGTGGTTGAAAAAGCAACCACCAAGGACGAATTGAACGCCGCCTTCACCGACGCCGCCAACGGCGCCCTCAAGGGCATTTTGGGCGTCACCACCGGCAAGTACATGGATCCACTTGTGTCCATGGACTTCAAGGGCGACCCCCGCTCCTCCATCGTCGACCTGCCCTCCAACATGGTTATGGGCGGCACGCTGCTCAAGGTTGTGACCTGGTACGACAACGAGTGGGGCTATTCCTGCCGCACCGCCGACCTGGCCGCCAAGATGGCGAAATCGCTCTAAATTAGCCTTAAGCCGCCAGCCATCAGCCGTCAGCCAATCCGTTGGCTGCGTGCTGATGGCTGATCGCTAATGGCGAGAGCCTATCCGAAAATTCGGGAGAGAAGCAATTGCTTCTTTTGGAGGGAATTATGTTCGCGAAGAAATCTGTGCGCGATATCGATGTGAAGGGCAAGAAAGTCCTTGTGCGGGTTGATTTCAACGTCCCCATCAAAGAGGGCGTAGTGCAAGACGACACCCGCGTGCGGGCTGCGCTGCCGACGATTGAATACCTGCTCGAGAAGGGCGCGGCTGTGATCCTGTGCTCGCACCTGGGACGCCCCAAAGGCGGCCCCGATCCGAAGTACACGATGAAGCCTGTGGCCGAATACCTGGGCAAGTTGACGGGCAAGCCGGTGACCTTTGCCGAAGATTGCGTGGGCGAGCCCGCCGTGAAGGCTGCCGCCGCGCTGAAACCCGGCCAGGTGCTGGTGCTGGAAAACACTCGCTTCCATCCGGAAGAGGAAAAGAACGACCTGGACCTGGCCAAGCAAATGGCCTCCCTGGCCGACATCTACGTCAACGACGCTTTTGGTTCCGCGCATCGCGCCCACTCCTCCACCGAGGGTGTGGCTCGCTTCCTGCCCGCCGTGGCTGGTTTCTTGATGGAAAAGGAAATCGAGTACCTCGGTCAGGCCATTGACGAACCCAAACGGCCCTTCGTTGCCATTCTGGGCGGCGCTAAGGTCAGCGACAAGATCGGCGTGATTAAAAATTTGCTAGCCAAAGCCGATGCCATTCTCATCGGCGGCGGCATGGCCAACACCTTCTTCAAAGCCCAGGGCTACCCGGTCGGCGATTCGCTGGTCGAGGACGAGGTTCTGGACCTGGCCCGCGAACTCATTGCCCAGGGCGGCACCAAGCTGCGCCTGCCGGTGGACGCCGTCATTGCCGAGAAGATGGAAGAGGGCGTGGAGACCAAGGTGGTTCCGGTTGGCCCCATCCCCGACGGTTGGCGCATCCTGGACGTTGGTCCAAAGACCATCGAAGCCTACGGCAAGGTGATTGCCGGGGCGGCAACCGTGGTGTGGAACGGCCCGATGGGTGTGTTTGAAGTACCGACCTTCGCCAAGGGCACCTTCGAAGTGGCTAAAGCGCTGGCTGCCAGCAAGTGCGTCAGCATTGTGGGCGGCGGCGATTCGGCTTCGGCCATCCAGAAGTCCGGCCTGGCCGACAAGATCACCCACATCTCCACGGGTGGCGGCGCCTCCCTGGAAATGCTGGAAGGGATCGCTCTGCCCGGTGTAGCTGCGCTGCAAGACAAGTAAATCGCAAAATTGACCTGCAAATTAGACCCTAAGGGTTTTGAAAACCCTTAGGGTCTTTTTGTTATGCCCACTCAGCCCGAGGTGGAAGATACCCGAATTTGGAGTGAATGGGGTGCTTCGCACCCCATTCACTCCAAATTCGGGAACTTTCCGCTTTTTATTCCCGTTTCTCACCCAAATGGGTAATTTGTTGCCGGAAGAGCGCTTTGTACCCATATGGGTAGTTGGAACAGCGAAACCATGTCTATACAATGTCACCATATTACCCCAGCCTTTGATTGGAGATTCAATATGGAACTGACCCTCGAAATGCTGCTGCCCCTTGCCGCCATCTTAATCGGCGCGCGCGCCGCCGCGCAGGCCAGCCAAAAGCTGGGACTGCCGGCCGTGTTCGGCGAGCTGCTGTTGGGCTTTCTCATCGGCCCGGCTGTGTTAAACATCTTCCACACCTCTGACATCCTGGGGCTGCTCTCCAATATCGGCGTCATCTTACTCATGTTCCTGGCGGGATTGGAAACCGACGTCCAGGCTGTGCGCAAGGTGGGCAAGCCCTCTTTCCTGGCGGCCCTGGGCGGCGTGATCCTGCCGCTGGCAGGCGGGACCTGGATGGGCACGCTCTTTGGCATGCCCCTTGAGCATGCCCTCTTCCTGGGCGCGGTGCTCACCGCCACCAGCGTGAGCATCTCGGCGCAAACTTTGCGCGAGATGGGCAAGCTGCGCAGCACCGAAGGCGCCACCATCATCAGTGCCGCCATCATCGATGATGTGCTGGGCGTGTTGATCTTCGCTGCCGTAATGAGCCTGACCGCGGGCGGCAACCTGCCGCTCACGCTGGGGCGCATGGCGCTGTTCTTCCCCCTGGCCTGGGTGGTGGGCGACAAGCTGCTGCCGTGGGTCATGCGCTGGGAGCGCAAATTCGAGCACCGCGAAGCCTCGCTGGGCATCCTGTTGGCCTTGATTTTTGTATACGCCTGGGCCGCCGAAGCGCTGGGGGCAGTCGCCACCATCACCGGGGCTTACATCCTGGGCGTGCTCATGGCCCGCCACGTTGACCACACCCACATCGTCCACTCAGGCATCTCCGCGCTGGGATACGGCTTCTTCGTGCCCATCTTCTTTGTCAACATCGGCCTGCAAGCCAGCCTGGCCGGGCTGTTCCAGGCCCCGCTGCTCACCATCAGCCTGATCGCCTTCGCCATCCTGTCCAAGATCATCGGATCTGGGCTGGGGGCTAAACTGGGTGGGCTGCTACCCTCCCAGGCCCTGCAGGTGGGCTGCGCCATGGTCTCGCGCGGCGAGGTGGCCCTGGTCATTGCCGGAGCCGGATTGGCCGGGGGGCTGCTGGATGCAGCCACTTTTTCCACCCTCATCGTCGTCACCCTGGCCACCACTCTGGTCACCCCGCCCCTGCTGCGGCTATCTGCCACCCCTCTGCCCACGCTGGAGCCGGCCAAAGGGCTGCTGGCCAGACTGGGCCTCGCCGCATGGCAGGATTACGCCCTGGAAGATTGATTTCAATCTATGAAGCGAGCCCGAATATTTCAATGGTTTGTCGGGTTTCGGGGCATCTCTTGAATGAATAAACCGGCGGAACACTGCCCCTCAACCCAACCTACGCCTGATTAGCCATAACGTTTTTTTACTTTTAGTGAGAAGGAGAAATTTCATGTTCCGTCAATTCCGCTTTTCCGTTGTTTTAGCAGCCATGCTGCTGGCCGCGCTGGTGGTGCCTGTTTTTGCCGACAGCCCCGACCCCACCGGCGGCGCCACAATTGAAGCCAACCCCAACGCCGGGCTGAACTTCTCGTGGACCTTGATGACCGGTTTCCTGGTGTTTTTCATGCAAGCCGGGTTCGCAATGGTTGAGGTCGGTCTCTCACGGGCCAAAAACGCGGTGGCCGTGCTGACCAAAAACTTCATGGATGGTTTGATCGGCGGCCTGGCTTATTGGGCTTTCGGCTTCGCCTTCATGTTCGGTGGGTCTGCGCTGGCTTCGGGCCTGGGCGAGGGCAATGCCATCATCGGCCTGTCCGGGTTCATGCTGGGCGGCGACGCCTATGACGTGACCACGATGGAACTATGGTTCTTCCAGATGGTCTTTGCTGCAACAGCCGCGACCATCGTCTCGGGCTCGCTGGCTGAACGCACCCGCGTTCCCGCCTACCTGGCCTACAGCTTCCTGGTCTCGGCCATTATTTACCCGATCTACGGGCACTGGGTGTGGGGCGGCGGCTGGCTGGCTACCCTGCCCTTCGGCGCAGGCGCCAAAGATTTCGCCGGTTCGGGCGTGGTACACGCGGTGGGTGGCATGGTGGCCCTGGTGGGCGCTGCTTTGGTCGGGCCGCGCATTGGCAAGTATGACGCCAAAGGCAAGGCGCGCGCCATTCCAGGTCACAACCTGACCATGGTGGTGCTGGGCACCTTCATTCTCTTCTTCGGCTGGTTCGGTTTCAACCCCGGTTCCACCATGGCTGCCACCGACCTGCGCATCTCAGTAATCGCGGTGAATACCTTCCTGGCAGGAGCGGCAGGCGCGGTCGCAGCGGTGTATTACAGCCTGCTCAAAACCGGTAAGATCGACGTGACCCTGGCTTGCAACGGCAGCCTGGCAGGGTTGGTGGGCGTGACCGCCAGTTGCGCTTACATTCCCACCTGGGCCAGCGTGGTCATCGGCGTGATCGCAGCCATCATCATGATTTGGGCGGTGGGCCTTGTGGAAAACAAGCTCAAGGTCGACGATGTGGTGGGCGCGGTGGCCGTGCACGGCTTTGGCGGGCTGTGGGGCCTGCTGGCAGTGGGCATCTTCGCCGACGGCACCTACGGCGGGGTGAGCGGACTGATCGTGGGTGACACGGGGCAGATCGTGGCCCAGTTGATCAGCATGGTCGTAGTAGTGGCCTGGTCGCTGCTGACAGGGTATGCGGTCTTCACGCTCCTCAAGCTGACGATGGGCTTACGCGCCACCCGTAAAGAAGAGTTGAAAGGCCTGGATATTTCGGAGCACGGGCAAGAAGCCTATGCCGGGGATATTCTGGCCGAGGAAGCAGCCGTCTGAGCGGCTAATCCATCGTGACGGCGGGGGGATCCGGCCTCAACCAGCCCCCGCCGCAAATTCCAAATTGGGTTCAAACAAGAGTGGTTCTTGAAAGGAGATTCCGATGTCTACCGAAATGCTTGCCGGATTAATTGGCTTTGTCGTTTTCTTCGCCCTGTGGGTTGTTGTTCCTACCCTGGTTCACAAGAAACACAACGCCGAATTGGAAGAAGAATAATTTCTCCCGATCAGCACCCAGTGCCGTACCTAACGACGTATAAAAACGCCGTTGGTCGGGAATAATTTTTCAAAACCTGGTAGTACGCAAGGTGGGCAAATTGCGTACTACCAGATACCACCAGCCATAGCGATTACTGTCTTCCCAGATTCCCTAACAACCTAATCAATCAGAGTTAATGACCTGTATTTTGACATACAACTAAGCCAGATTTATTACTCGATTCTGGTCGTTGAATGCCGTTTCAGGGCTGTAAATCACACCCTATCTGTCTAATGCGCTATATGCGAATCAATATTTTTGTTGGAGGAAAAAATGAACAAGCTATTCTCTCTTCGTTGGTTGGCGCCGGTAATTCTCACCGTTGCCTTGTTGATTGGCCGGGTCGGAATCGTTCACGCCGACACTCCCCCGACCGAATTGGAAAGCACCTTGACGGATACTGCGACCAGTATCAATGTACTATGGGTCATGATGGCGGGTTTCCTGATCTTCTTCATGCAGGCCGGGTTCGCGCTGGTTGAAACGGGTTTTACCCGCGCCAAGAACGTTGCCCACACCATGATGATGAACCTGATGGTGTTCTGTATCGGGGCGGTGGGTTTCTGGCTCACGGGCTTCGCTTTTGGCTTCGGCGGGGTGAACTTCACCTTCCCAGCCATCAACGGCCTGGATGCATGGAATTTTTCGCCAGTTACATTGGGCGACTGGAGCGGCCTGCTGGACAAACCACTAATGATCGGTGCGTCAGGTGTATTGGGTCTCAAAGGTTTCCTGTTAGGAGGCCTGGGCGCGAACTTTGGGGTACTGGCTTATTTTCTGTTCCAGATGGTGTTCATGGATACGGCTGCCACCATTCCGACCGGTTCGATGGCCGAACGCCTGAAATTCTCAGGGTTTGTCCTCATGGGCTTGTGGGTCAGTATGTTCATCTACCCCGTAATTGCCAACTGGGTTTGGGGCGGGGGCTGGTTGGCCAACCTGGGTCGAACGGCTGGTTTGGGGAACGGCGCAGTCGATTTCGCCGGGTCAGGCGTGGTCCACATGGTGGGCGGCGCCCTCGGCCTGGCCGGAGCCCTGGTGATTGGGCCCCGGATTGGAAAATTCAATAAAGATGGGTCCGCCAACACTATCCCCGGCCATAACATTGCGATGGGTGTGCTCGGCACCATCATCCTGTTCTTCGGGTGGTTTGGCTTCAACCCCGGCTCGTCCCTGGGTTTCACTGGCGCTTTCCGCAACCTGGCCGTGATCGCGGCGATCAACACCCTCATCGCTGGGGCAGTGGGCGGCTGCGCGGCCATGTTCTACATGTGGTTCTTTGGCCCAACGCGCAAACCCGATCCGGCCATGTCGGTCAATGGCTTGCTGGCGGGCCTGGTAGCCATCACTGCGCCATGTGCCTTTGTGGATATCTGGGCCGCTGCGGTCATCGGGTTAGTCGCGGGCGTGTGGGTATGCGTTGCTTCCGTTCTTCTGGAGAAGATGAAGATCGATGACCCGGTGGGTGCGGTTCCCGTGCACCTGTTCAATGGAATGTGGGGCGTTCTGGCAACGGGTTTGTTCGCCAACGGCAATCCTGACACCGCCATGTGGAATGGCATCGCCACGCCGGTCACGGGGCTGTTCTACGGCAACCCCGGCCAATTCCTGGCCCAGGTATTCGAAGCCGTTGCCGTCTTTACCACCGTCTTTGTCACCTCGTACCTATTTTTCAAAGCGCTTGCCGCGCTCAAGGTTCTGCGGGTTTCGCGCAAAGATGAGTTGGGAGGCCTGGACATCCCCGAGATGGGCGCCGAAGGATATCCCAAGGATTGGGAGCCTAATCTTGAAGAAACTCCTCTCAAACCCACCCCCACTTTCCAGGGCGCCAAGAGCCCGGCTGCGGCTGATTAATTCCAACTTAAATTACCCATATGGGTGATAGCCCGGCAGGGCGAGGGCCGTTAGAATCGCATTCAATGTGATCCCTAGCTCACCCTCGCCCACCGGGCAGGCAAACCCACAGTCGAGGAAGTAATTATTCTTAAGGAGATTCTTATGGCTCAATCGGTTGCTGATGTAATGAAAATGAAGTCCCAGGTGAAAATGGTCGACCTGCGATTTGTGGACATGCCCGGGACCTGGCAGCACCTCAGCCTGCCCGTTCGTGAACTGACCGAGGAATTATTCGAAGAGGGCCACGGGTTCGATGGCTCGTCCATCCGTGGTTTCAAGCTGATCCACGAGTCCGACATGCTGCTTATGCCGGATGCTGCCACCGCTTTCATCGATCCGGTGTTAGAAGTGCCCACCCTGGTACTCATTTGCGATGTGTACGATCCGATGACCCGCCAGCCCTACAGCCGCGATCCGCGCCACGTTGTGCAGAAGGCCGAGGCCTATCTGAAACAGACCGGCATCGCCTCCACCAGTTATTGGGGCCCGGAAGCCGAATTCTTCATGTTCGACGATGTACGCTACGGCGGCGGCACGAACAACTCCTTCTACTACATCGACAGCGTGGAGGGTTGGTGGAACAGCGGCGACTCTTCCAAGCCGAATTTTGGCGGTCAGATTGCCCCCAAGCGCGGCTACTTCCCCGTTCCGCCCACCGACACGCAGCAGGACGTGCGCTCGCGCATCGTGTTGGCCCTGGAAGCCGCCGGAGTCCCGATCGAAGTTCATCACCACGAGGTGGCTACCGCCGGACAGGCCGAGATCGACATGCGCTTCGACACCATGTTGAAAATGGCCGACAATGTCATGGTCTACAAATACCTGGTCAAGAATGTGGCCCGCCAGAACGGCCTGACCGCTACCTTCATGCCTAAACCCCTCTTCGGCGACAATGGCTCGGGCATGCACGTGCACCAGAGCTTGTGGGAAGGCAACACCAATGTGTTCTATGATGCCTCTGGTTACGCCGGGCTTTCCGACACAGCCAAGTATTACATTGGCGGTCTGCTCAAGCACTCTTCGGCCCTGCTGGCCATTGCGGCCCCCACGACCAACTCGTACCGCCGCCTGGTGCCCGGTTTTGAGGCGCCCGTCAAATTGGCCTACTCGCAGCGCAACCGCTCGGCCATCTGTCGCATCCCGCTGTATTCAAAGAGCCCCAAGGCCAAGCGCATCGAGTTCCGCGCGCCCGATCCCTCCTGCAACCCGTACCTGTGCTTCGCGGCCCTGCTCATGGCCGGCTTGGACGGCATCCAGAACCGCATCGATCCGGGCGATCCCTCCGACAAGGACCTGTACGAACTGCCACCGTCTGAGGCCAAGCTGATCAAGGAAGTGCCCGGTTCGCTGGAACTGGTGCTCCAGGCCCTGGAAGCGGACCACGAGTTCTTACTCAAGGGTGACGTATTTACCACCGATTTGCTCGACTCGTACATCGCTTACAAGTACGACAACGAAGTCAATCCGATGCGCATGCGCCCCCATCCCCACGAATTCACCCTGTACTTCGATGCATAGGTGAATCTACGAAGATAATTTCAGGCCCAGGAAGACAATTCCTTCCGGGCCTGAGGTTACGCAATTTATTGGTATTGCGGTGAGCCAAAGGTCGGGATGCCTGCCCCGGCCTTTTGGTTTAATCAAATTTGTCGTAACTACTCAGCCAGAGGCGGTAGAGGCCTGAAGTGTGTGGGGGGGGGAGCCCCCCCCCCCCCCCACAAA
>JAEXTI010000148.1 GCA_023406965.1 Chloroflexota bacterium | reverse complement strand
TTTTTTTGTGGTTTTTGGGGGGCCCCCCCCCCACAAAACACTACAAATTCGGAACTTTTCTACCAGGGCCTGAGTAGTTACGTTAAGTCGATATATTTCCTCTCCCGCGGCGAGAGCGGAATTCCCTTTTCATCCACGGCAACGCATGCCCCCCGTAAAATGCGAGTGCGCGCCAGGCCACGGCCAAAGGGATTGTTTTTCAACTGCGGCGCGTCCATCAAACCACTGGTCACCGAGCGGGCCAGCGTGGCTGCGTCGGCCCATGGGTCGGCGGTGTCAGGCTCGGCCAGCCCGCGGATTTTTACCAGTAACTCGCGTGCCTCCTCAATCAAAGTATTTTTTCGCTCCTGCACTTCCTCGGCCTGGGTGCTGTCCGGCGCTCCCATCGCATTTTGGATCGCCCGGCGCACAATCTTGCTGGCCTCGATCACATCCTCGGCCGTCGCGGCATGGTCGGCTTCAGTGTGCCCGACAATGTGATAGATATGCGGTTTGAGGGCCATTTGCAGGTAGGTGCTTGCGGCCAGGTGGCCGCGGGCGGCATCCACATCCAATGGGTGCGAGAGCAAGCCAATCCGCGTCTGGCGCCAAATGCGAAAATCGGGGCTTTCCAATGGGGCAATCATCTCCAGCACAGCCAGCATCTTGGCCAGGTCCATCGCGTCGCTGAGACCGGGCGGACTGTTGAACATCATCTGCGCAAAGTAATCTTTCACGCCATACTGGCGGGCGTTATAGGCTGCCAGGAAAGCCGAAACGACAAAAACCGTATCCGATGAATCGCGCATACCCCAATGGTGCGGCTCATTCAGTTCCACGGGGATGTCACGCTGCCCGTACCAGGCCATCACCTGTTGGTGCTCGCGGATCGAGCCTTCCAGGTCCCACGGTCCGCGCCCGTCCATGCGGTTGAACCAGAACAAAGGAATAGCGCACCACGCGTTGTGAATGGTTTCAGTCAGCACCTCGGCGTAACGGATGAAATCATCGGTGCCCGAATAAGCGCGCAGCATGGGGAAGTTGCCCCGGCGGCTGGCCTCATAGAGGGCGCGCAAGTCGTCTTCCGTGCGCACCGGCACCCCGCCTGCGCCCTTGCGGCGCGGATCCTGGCGCTCGGGATGGAAGAAGTTCTCCTGGGCATCCTGGTCGGTGCCCAACGAGATCAAATCCAGCGCTTCGGCATCGGCAATCTTGCGAATACCCTCAATGGTCGCCTCCATCGTCGGCAGGCCGAAGTGATGGCGCAAAATGGGATAGGGCGCGCGCCAACAAATGCGATCTACGGCGCGCTGCGGATAATCTGCCTGGGTCAAATCACCAGCAGGCCGCCCCTTCAAGTAAGCCAACACTTGCTCGGGGGTTTCACTGCCGTTGAAGATCTTCTCAAAGAAGCCAATCTGCTCGACTCGCTCCGCCACCGGAGGCGTTCCGGCAAAAGCAAAGCGCACCCCGGCTTCGTGCAGGCTGCTAAATTCCTCGGCAAACTGCCCCAACAGCCGTTCGCCGGTCTCGGGGGTCAGGCGGTAGGATACACCCACCAGCAAATCTTCGGGTGCAATGCTCTGGGCGGCTTTTTGGGCAGCCTTCAACACCTCATCTACAGGCACAGCCGGCCCTAAAAATTCGGTGCGCCAGCCGGCCAGCTCAGCCAGGCGCAAGAAGTTCGACACACCGGCAACATGGACGCATTCTCCCAATGCGGCGGCGATTACAGTTTTCATCGTTTTCCTTCCTTTCTCAAAACAGGGCTGTGTTCAATCCAAATTGCTGTTATTCTGAAACCGTGTTTTGAATGATGCCCGCGGCGTTAACGGGCGTAAAACGGATAAGCGATACTATACAAAATAGTGATGACCACCAGGGTGACCAGCATGACCGGCAGCCCGCGTTTGTTCCATAATTTGGCCGTGATGGGCGTACGAGTGCGCTCGGAAAGCGAGGCCACCACCACGTTGGCGGTCGAGCCGATGATGGTGCCATTGCCGCCCAACCCGGCCCCAAAAGCCAGTGCCCACCACAGCGGCTGCACGTTAATGCCCTTGGCTGCCAGCCCCTGAATCACCGGGATGATGGCGATAGTGATGGGGACATTGTCGACCACGGCAGAGAGCGCTGCAACCAGCCACATCAACCCCACCCCTAAGAGAACAGGGTTGGAATTTCCAAAATTCATAATGAGATTGGTCAGTTCGTGCAGCACTCCGGCTGCCTCCAATCCTCCCACCAGAATGAACAGCGCCGCGAAGAAAATCAGCACGCTCCATTCAACGCGTTCAAAAGTCTTGCGAACATCGGCGGGCCGCACCCACACCAGGGCCACCGCAGCCGCGGTGAGGGCCACAAAAGCAGGCGAAATTCCCAACAACCGCTCCAGAAAGAAGAACACAATGGCCCCGGCCAGCACGATCAACACTTTGCGGGCGGTAACCCAATCGTCCAGGGCTGCTTTGGGATCCAGACTCAAAATTGCTTCGGGATCCGCCGGTGGTTGGGCCAATTCACGGCGAAACAGGAAACTCAGGGTGAGCAAGGCGGCCAACCAGGCCACCACCACCAGCGGCAAGGAATGCGTCAGGAAATCTGCAAACGTCAACCCTGACGCAGAAGCGATCAGCACGTTGGGCGGGTCGCCCACCAGGGTGGCAATACCGCCGGTATCGGAGAGCAACGCTTCGGCCATCAACAGCGGAGCCGGGCTGATGCCTAGAATTTCACAGATCAAAATGGTCACCGGGGCGATCAGTACCACTGTTGTGACGTTATCCAGGAACATGGACAGCAGCGTGGTGATGGTGCCCAACAGAACCAGCAGGCGCAGCGGTTTGCCTTTTGAAAAGCGGGCTGCCTTCACAGCCAGGTACTGGAAAAACCCGGTGGGCGCGATGAGCGCCACCAGGGTCATCATGCCAATTAACAGGCCCAGCGTCTCCAAATCCACCGACTCGATGGCCTGCTCTTCACTGTAAAAGCCGAGCAACATGCCCGCGACAAGCATCAGCGCTGCTCCGGCCACAGAAGCAATCGTGCGGTTCAATTTCTCGGCAAATACGAGGTACAGCGTGGCGGCAAAGATGAGGGTAGCGACGATGCCCGCTGTCATGCCGCGCCTGCCTGGGTGATATTCCAGCGTGAAAGAAACCCCGTGCCCACATCCACCCGCGAGACGATTCCCACCAGCTTGCCCTGTTGATCCACTACCGGCAGGTCGTGCAACTGGTGCTGGTTGAGCACAGCCGAAGCCCGCAGCAGCCCAGAGGTTTCTTCGATACTTTCCGGCCTCAGCATGATATCGGTGACTGGGCGATTGAGAGTGGCCGAGTCGGGAACGCGCAATTCAGCCGCGCCGAAATCGGAAACAAAATCAAAATCTTCCACCAGGCTGACAAAATCCGGCATGACCAGCAGCAGCATGCTGCGCAGCGGCAGCAGCCCCCGCAACCGTCCGTTTTCGTCCACCACCGGCAGCGTGCCGATGTGCTTTTCAACGAACAGTCGCGCCGCCTCGCCAATGGTCGTGGTGGTATGCACGTAAAAAACGTTGCGTTTCATGTAATCTCGGATCAGCATTTCGCCTCCTGGGAAGAAGAACTGGATCCAGCCGGTGGAAGTTCAGGCGTTTGAAAAAACCTGAGGGCGGCGTGTAGACGCGTTATCTACCGCCAGTCGATTCGCGAATCAAAAGTTTGGGTTGGAGGCATACCTGCCGTTCGGGAATCTCTGCCCCCGAGATTAACCCCAGCAGCAAACTGACCAGCTTCCGTGCGATGGTGTAAACCGGTTGGTCGAGGGTGGTGAGCGGCGGGTTGGTGTGAGCTGCGCCCATGATTCCATCGAATCCAGCTACGGCTATATCTTGCCCAATGCGCAGCCCCATCTCATGGGCAGCGTGCAAGGCTCCAATAGCGGTCAGGTCGTTCACGCAAACCACCGCGGTGGGTGGCCGGCTGAGCGAGAACAGGAGCTGCGCCGCCCGATAGCCCCCCTCCAGGGTCAAATCGCCCTCCAGCACCAGGGCCGGGTCGATGAGCACCGCGGCACTGCTCAAACACCGCTCAAATGCCGCAAAGCGGTCATACTGAATCTTCAACTCGCGCCAGGCGCCAACAAAAGCGATTCGGCTGTGCCCCATGCCGACCAGGTAATCAATCAACTCGGCATAGCCTTCGCCGGGGTCAACCTCCACGCCGACAAACTCCACATCATCCAGCGAACGCTCCAATGATACAAAGGGCTTCTTTTGTTGCGTCAGGTACTGGACGCGCCAATCGCGCAGGCGGGTATAGTTGAGCACCAGCCCGTCCACCTTGCCGCCCTGCACCCAGCGCTGATAGAGGGCCTTCTCCTGCGCCGACTCAGCCGGAGCCGTAGACACCAACAGATCGTAATTGTTGGCGGCGGCTTCGTCGCCCAGCCCGGCGATAAACTCAGCGATGAACGGGTCGGCAAACTGCGGCTTATCGGCCGGGAGGATGTAGCCGAGCGTGTCGGTGCGCTGGCGGCGCAGCTCGCGAGCGGCGCGGTTGGGGGTATAGCCCATCTCCTTTGCCACCTCAATTACCTGGCGGCGCGTTTCTTCAGCCACGTCGTCATAGCCGTCCAGGGCGCGCGAGACGGTGGTGATGGAAAGATTCAACCGGCGAGCCACATCCCGAATGGTGATCATAATCAGCATTATAAACCAAAACGTTTTGGAAAAACAATATTTTAGAGGAAAGATCCTGAAATCGAGGTGTGTGGAGTGCTTCGCACCCCACACACCTCAATTTCAGACCTCCTCCGCATCTGGCTGAGTAGTTACATTTCTCTGGCCGCTTGCACCGCCCGCACAGGGTTCACTCCGATGGCAGTCTCATCCGAAAGCACCACGCCGCGATATCCGGCTTTTAGCGCGTCATAGATCCCGCATATCTCCGCGCGGGTAGGAGTGGGATGCGTGGTCATGTGCTCCAGCACCTGGCCAGCCAAAAAAGCAGGGCAAGGCAGGTTAGGCACCCGCGAGGCAAAGCAGTGCGCGGCGGCAGCCATGCCCGCCAATCCCAACTCTGCACCCAAATCACCCCGGCACAACCACAGCCCCTCCACCTGCGCGGCAATCTCGGCGACATCCTCCAGCGCCGGGCGGCGCTCCAACTTGGCGATCAGGCGCGTCTCGGCGCCCAAAGCCTTGCGGTAAGCACGCATCTCCTGCCCATCGCGAACATAAGACACGGCATAATCCACCCAGCCCAGCCCCTGGGTGCTGAGGACGATTTCACGATCTTTTTCATTGAGATCTTCCTTGCGAAAGTCGGATTGATCGAAGGTGACCCCCTTGTGCGCCGAAATCTGCCCGCCCAGTGTCACCCGTGCTCGCACCCGGTCGACGCCTGTTGATTCGATTACCATCCGGCTTTTGGCATCGTTGAGTACAATCTCGCCGCCGGAAACTTGCGCCGCCCAGAAGAAGTCGGCATGAGGCACCGGCAGGCAACCTGGGTGGTCCGTTTCGCTCGCCAGGATTAACTCAACGATTTGCCCGGCGGCCAGTTCAAACGCGGGAAACTGCCCCACGCGCCACTTGCTACCCTGCAAATCCAACGTCACAACGAAATCCGCGCCATGCCCGGCTCGGAAACCCGCCAACCGCTCCAGCCAGCCGTCCAAATCATCCAGGCTGAGGTGAGAGGTGTTCAGCCGAAAACCGCCAGCTCCCGCCGCCAGCAGCTGCCACCAGAGGTCCGGTTCGGCGCTGGCAGGTCCCAGGGTTGCAATGATGTGATAGCTCATGCGCCGATTATACCGTTTTAGCGCACCAGCACCCGCCCCCAATTGGGGTACAACCGCGCGCTGAGTTTGCCCCCGCGCACCGCCACCTGCTCGCCGGGGTTGAGCG
>JAEXTI010000137.1 GCA_023406965.1 Chloroflexota bacterium | reverse complement strand
TTGATTTTCTTGCCCTCGGAATATTCGCGCGGATTGAAGGCGATGGGCACCTCAAAAAGGCGCACCTTCGACTTGAGGATTTTGGCCGTGAACTCCGGCTCGAACTCAAATCCACGGGCGTGCAGGGGCATCTTTTCCACCACCTCGCGCCGGAAAACTTTATAACCGGTTTCCATGTCGGTGAGGATGTTGTTGTACAAAATATTGGTGAACAAAGTCAGCAGTTTGTTAGCCACCATGTTCCAGAAGAGGATGGCCCGGTGAGGAGCCCCCAGGAAACGCGAACCGTACACTACGTCTGCAAGGTTCTCTTCGATCGGCTTGAGCAAACCAGGGTATTCGCGTGGATCATACTCCAGGTCGGCGTCCTGGATGAGCATCACATCGCCGGTGGCAGCCGCAATGGCCGTGCGCACCGCGGCGCCCTTGCCCTGGTTGCGCTCGTGCAAAACGACACGCACTTGCGGGTCGTTTTCGAGAGTCTTGAGAAAATCGCGGGTGCCATCCGTGGAACCATCATCAACGATGACAATTTCAGACGCAACGCCAACGGCTTTGACGCGCTTCACAATCTCAGCAATCGTTTTAATTTCGTTATAAACAGGCATGAGGACTGAAAGATTCATGGGTTCGATTATACGTCAATTCGGTCGAAATGCGCCGACTTAACAGTTTTTTTAAGGCCTGCGATTGCGATCATGCGCCAATAAGGACTGAATGCCTGTGCTATAATGAAAGAGTAATTATTCGCGCAGAGGCAGAATTACCGAATTTTAGGTTTATGTGGGTGCTTCACACCCACATAAACCTAAAATTCGGGAACCTTCCTCAACTTCGGCGAGTATAACCATAAAAGACCTTTGGTCGGAATTCATTGGATGATTTATTGGGAGGTGAACGATGAGCAACGCCCCAGCCCGGCAGGGCAGTAACCGCCTCGGCGGCACTGGTTCCCCTTCACAACCGCCCGCGCAAGTAGGCGCGCCTAGTGCCTTCATGCCCCCGCCCCTGCTCACCCTGGAAGATACGGGTCTCTCGCCGCTCTGGTTGCAAGACCTGGCTCTGAAAGTAATGTATTTTCAAGGCTACCTGACCGGTTACAAGATCGCCGAAGAAATGGCCCTGCCCTTCTCCGGCGTGGTCGACCAAATCATGGAAGCGTTGAAACGCGAAAAGTTGATTGAGGTACGCTCGTCCCAGATGGGCCTGGGCGAAGGCGCATACCTTTACGCCATCACCGGGGCGGGCATTTCCCGCGCTCGTGAAGCGTTGGAGCGCAGCCAGTACGCCGGCCCAGCCCCCGTGCCGCTGCAGGTTTATTACGAATCGATCTTGCGCCAGGGACGCGGCCACATGCAGGTTACCAATCGCATGATGCGCCAGGTGCTCAACAACCTGGTGCTCTCCGAAGTCACCTTCCAGACCTTAGGCCCGGCAGTCAACTCTGGCACCTCTATTTTTATGTACGGCCCCCCCGGCAACGGCAAGACCAGCGTTGCCCGCGCCATTGGAAATATGCTCCAGGCGCAGAGCATCTACATCCCCTATTCCATCTATGTTGACGGGCAAGTCATCAAGCTATACGATTCGGTCAATCATAAACTGGCAAACGAAGACGATGCCACTGCACAAGGCACCGGTTCGTTGCGCACCGGCGCGCGGCGCGACCCCCGCTGGGTGCGCATCCGCCGCCCCTTCATCGTCACCGGCGGCGAGTTAACCCTGGCTGGGCTGGACCTGGTGTTTGACGATACCCACAAATTCTACGAGGCCCCCTTCCAGGTGAAGGCCAACGGTGGCATTCTGCTCATCGACGATTTTGGCCGGCAGATGGTTCGCCCGCGCGACCTGCTCAACCGCTGGATCGTGCCCCTGGAAAACCGCATCGATTACCTGACCCTGCACACCGGGCGCAAAATTGAACTCCCCTTTGATGTGCTGGTGATCTTCTCCACCAACCTACCGCCCAAGGATCTGGTCGACGAGGCCTTCCTGCGTCGCCTGCGCCACAAAATCGAAATCACCGACCCCAACTACGAAGAATACCGCGAAATCTTCCGCCGCGTTTCCACCACCAAGGGCGTAGCCTATTCGGATCAGGGCCTGGCTTACCTGCTCCAGGAATGGTATATCAAGCGCAACCGCAAACTGCGCGCCTCACACCCTCGCGACTTGTGTGACCAGATTCTGGACGTGGCCCATTACCTCAGCGTTGAACCCTCCATGACTCGCGATCTGCTGGACCGCGCCGCCAGGGCTTACTTCGTCGAACTATGAACCTGTTTCGCAGCCACACCGGTCCCCTGGTTATCGCGCACCGCGGGGCATCCGCTTACGCGCCCGAGAACACCCTGGCAGCCTTTCGGCTGGCGGCTGAGCAAGGCGCCCATGCCGTTGAGCTGGATGCCAAGCTGTCTGCCGACGGCGAGGTGATGGTCATCCACGATCAAACGGTCGATCGCACCACGGGCGGGCACGGCAAAGTCCGCGAACTAACCCTGGCCGAACTCAAGCAGTTGGAGGCGGGCAGCTTCTTCAAACCCGAATTTGCCGGCGAACCGATTCCCACTCTGGCCGAAGTGTTCGAGGCCGTAGGACAACGCTTGCTCATCAATGTGGAATTGACCAACTATGCTTCCCCCGGCGATGGATTGGTGGATAAAGTCGTGGCGCTGGTGCGCCGTTTCCACCTGGAAGAACGGGTCATCTTCTCGTCCTTCCACCCGCGCAACCTGCTGCGCGCCAAACGGCTGCTACCTGAAACGCCGGTCGCCATCCTGGCTCTGCCCGGAGGACCGGGCTGGTGGGCGCGATCCTTC
>JAEXTI010000178.1 GCA_023406965.1 Chloroflexota bacterium | reverse complement strand
ACGACCAGTCCTGGAGTTTCCAGAACGATCCTTACCGAGGAAAACGGGAACAGTGAAATCATCTTCTCTATTCCATTTGATTATCAATATGACAGCTTTCCACAGGAGTTGATGATCTACTTTTCTTCTACATTCACCGCCAAACAACCTTATGCAGATGTGACCTGGGTTACACCCGATGGGCGTGAAATTCATCTGAACAACTTTGCCTTAATCAATCGGCAGACATACCGGCTTTCGCAGGACGATCGCTTGACCCGCTTGTTACGCAACGACAATGTGTTGCAAGCTCTATTCCGTGACCCGCAGGTAGAAACACCAACGCCTCTAAAAGGAACTTACCGTATGGTAATTTCTGCCTATACTTTCGAGGCCAATTCCACGGTGGATGTTGAACTGGTTATGCACGGTACACTGGCAGGGTGGGCCGGCACAGATCACTTGCGCCGCGATCTATCGGTCGCCCTTTTATGGGGCACACCTATTGCGCTTGCATTTGGATTACTGGCAGCTCTCGGTACAACTATTACAACGATGGTCATCGCAGCCATAGGAGCCTGGTATCGGGGCTGGCTCGATGAACTCATTCAGCGAGTCACAGAAATCAATCTGGTTTTACCTTTTCTCCCCTTGTTGTTAATGATCGGCACGTTTCATTCACGTAGCATTTGGGTAATCCTGGGTGCAACCATCGTGCTCAACATTTTCGGCGGGGCAATTAAAACTAATCGAGCCATCTTCTTGCAGATCAAAGAAACTCCTTACATCGAGGCTGCCCGCGTCTATAACGCCAGCGATATAAGAATCATCTTGCGTTACCTGACCCCGCGCTTAATCCCCACATTAATTCCTCAATTGGTGACCCTAATCCCTACCTATGTATTTATTGAGGCGTCTCTGGCTGTGCTCGGCCTGGGAGACCCCGAATTGCCGACCTGGGGGAAGGTAATTAATGATGCATTTGTAAACAGCGCCCCCTATCAAGGACTCTACTACTGGATGCTCGAACCGGCCGTGATGCTGATAATCACCAGTCTGGCATTCGCCATGCTGGGATTCGCTCTGGACCGGATTTTCAACCCTCGCTTGCGCCAGATTTAGGAGTCACAATGACCAACCAACCTCTTCTCGAGATATCAGATCTTGTGATGCACTTTCGCACCAGCCAGGGGCCGGTCCAAGCGGTTGATCATGTAAGCTTCAGACTCAACCAGCAACGTGCGGTTGTTATTTTAGGTGAATCGGGTTGTGGGAAAAGCTCATTAGCCAAGGCGATATTGCGAATGCTCCCCAACAACATTGGCTCTTATTCCGGGAAAGTGTTTTTGAATGGTACAGATGTGATGAGCCTCGGCGATGAAGAATTTCGCCGCTCGGTGCGTTGGGTGCAAATGTCTTTAGTGCCACAAGCCGCCATGAACGCACTCAACCCTGTGATTCGAGTCGGTCACCAGGTGGCCGAACCCTTCATGTTCCACAATTCGGCACACAGAAAACAAGCCATGGAATTGGTGAAGCGGATGTTCCACTATGTTGGCGTACCCGCCGATTTTATCTCTCGCTATCCCTTCGAGCTAAGTGGTGGAATGCGCCAACGAGTTGCTTTAGCAATGGCATTGGTCACTTCACCCAGCCTTGTGATTTTGGACGAACCTACCTCTGCCCTCGACCTGCTAACCCAAAGCAACATCATGAACGTTCTCAAACGAAACAAAGCCGAATTAGGCACCAGCTACATTCTAATTACACATGATGTGGCTACATCCAGCGAATTAGCCGACGATGTAGCAGTCATGTATGCAGGTCAAATTGTCGAGACGGGCGATGCGGAAGCCTTTTTTGGACAGCCTCTTCATCCCTACTCGAAAATGCTTATGGCCAGCGTTCCACGCCTGCGGACTGACGTGGAACCCGATTTCATCAGTGGGCAACCCCCAAGCTTGATCAGCCCACCTTCTGGTTGTCGCTTTGCTGCGCGCTGTCCCTCCCGATTTGACCGATGTGCACTAGAACCGCCGTCGGTAAAAAAAGAATGGCGAACCGTAAAGTGTTGGCTCTATCAATAAGATTAATGGAAATGACAATGGAAACTTCAAATACTACTCCCCCCACACTTTCAATTCGCGACCTGCGCGTCTGGTTTGAACTGCGCCGTTGGGGTTTTGGCCACGTAGGCGATGTTCGCGCCGTTGATGGTATTAGTTTTGAGATCAAGCCCGGTGAAGCCGCTGCGGTGGTTGGTGAAAGCGGTTGTGGAAAATCCAGCCTGATGAAAACTATCCTGGGCTTATACAAACCTCGTACGGGCAGTGTATACTTTTCTGGCGAGGATATCCATGCCCGGGGGCGAAAAAGCATCCATGCCTATCGAGCGAATGTCGGCTATGTTCAACAAGATCCATTTGCCGCACTGCCCGCCTTCATGAATGTCCAGCAAATATTAGAAGAACCCCTAATCATCGCCGGTTGGCATAACAAGGCAAATCGTCAGGATCGAATCCGGCAAGTAATGGAAGAAGTCAAAATCCACCCCATCGAAGACTTCTTACCTAAATACCCACACATGCTCAGTGGGGGCCAGCAGCAGCGGATTGTCATAGCAAGAGCAATGATCTTAAAGCCACAACTGATCATTGCCGATGAGCCAGTATCAATGCTCGATGCTTCTGTCCGCGTGGAAATTTTGCGCTTGTTGCGCGGCCTGCAACAAAGTCACAATCTTTCCTTTATTTACATCACCCACGATTTATCCACCGTTAAATACTTCTCAGAATACATTTTTGTCATGTATGCCGGGAAATTGGTTGAAAAAGCGCCTATCGGTAGGATGTTAAAGAATTCTAGCCACCCTTATACTCAGGCACTGCTGTCTGCCACCTCAGACCCTGAGGCAAAGAATGCTCGTGTATATAAAGAAGTCCCCCCAGGCGAACCTCCCAGCCTAGTCAATCCTCCTTCCGGCTGCCGTTTTCATCCTCGCTGTTCCAAATGTATTCATGGGTTGTGTGATGTTCAAGACCCGCCCGAGATTCACCTGACCCCTCAACATCAAGTGGCTTGCTGGCTATATTCCCAAAGATAAGCCTCTTGATTGATGGTTGAAATCGGCGCTATCGATCCTCCAAGAGTTGCCGTTTAAGAAGGTGCTGTATATAGGGATGTGAGAGCGGCTTTGCCGCGGCTCGCATCCCTATATACGGATTCCAACATGGCAATTCCCGGGAGGCTCTATCTCAATCTTGCCACTCAAGTTACAATGTTAAGCGTAGATCAATCACTTAACTCAAATTTGAATGGAAGTCCTTATGAACGAGTCTAACTCTTTTACGAACACGCCCGAGAAGGAAAACTCTTCAGAGAGTTCATCGCTCGACGTTCTCCCTCTGGCCACATTGGCCGATTTACCCGAAAAACTTCGTGAAGGCGCCGCTCTGGCCGGTTGGAGCGAACTGCTGCCCGTCCAGGCCAAAGCCATCCCCTATCTCTTCTCCCAGCGCGACATGATGATCCAATCGCGCACCGGCAGCGGCAAGACCGGCGCCTACCTGCTGCCCCTGCTGGAGATGGTCAACCCCCTGCAAAACGCCACCCAGGCCCTCATCCTGGTACCCACCCGTGAACTGGCTTTACAGGTGGCCTCGGAAGCTGAACTGCTAGGCAAAGCCACCGGCGTGCGTTCCATCGCCGTCTACGGCGGCGTGGGGTACCGCGCCCAGTTAGATGCCTTCAAAGCCGGCGCTCACATCGTCATCGGCACCCCCGGTCGCATCCTCGACCACCTCCTGCGCCGCTCGCTGTCTCTGGCCAATCTGCGCTTCCTGGTCTTTGACGAAGCCGCCCACATGCTCTCGATGGGCTTCTCCCCCGACATGCGCCGCGTCAAATCCTACCTGCCCGCGCATCCCATCAGCACCTTCATGTTCTCGGCCACCTTCCCGCCTCAGGTCATGCGCCTCACCGACCAGTTCCTGCGCGATCCCGGCTTCATCAACCTGAGCAGCGACCACATCCACGTCACCGAGACCGAGCACGTCTACTACACCGTCCCCGGCATGGACAAAGACCGCAGCCTGGTGCGCATCATCGAGGTCGAAAATCCCATTTCCGCCATCATCTTCTGCAACACCAAGCTGCACGTCGAGTACGTGACCACCGTGCTGCAGCGCTTTGGCTACGACGCCGACCTGCTTACCTCCGACCTGTCACAGGTCGTCCGCGAAAAAGTGCTCAACCGCGTTCGCCAGGGCACGCTGCGCTTCCTGGTCGCCACCGACGTGGCCGCCCGCGGCATCGACCTGCCCGAGCTGTCGCACGTCATCCAATACGAACCCCCCGAAGACCCCGAATCGTACATTCACCGCGCCGGGCGCACCGGTCGGGCGGGCGGTAGCGGTACCGCCATCACCCTGGTCAACGGCGCCGAGCGCATCGACCTGCTGCGCATTGCCAAACGCTTCGCCTTCACCATCGAAGAACGCCCCCTGCCCAACGACGAAGAAGTGGAGCGGGTCGTCTCCGAGCGCATCATCACCCTGCTGGAGTCACGCCTGCGCGCCCGCGATAACCTGCAAACCGTGCGCATGCAGCGCTTCCTCCCCCTGGCCCGCAACCTGAGCGAAACCGACGAAGAAACCGGCTTGCTGGCCATGCTCCTGGACGATTTCTACCAGCAAACCTTCCACGCGCCGGTCGTGCCGCCCGCCTCCGAAGATCAGGCCGAAAAGGCCGCTACTTCTCGCCGTACAGAGCCGCGCTCCACCAGCGAAGGCTCGCGCCGTGGTGGTCGATCGTCTACTCGGTCTCGGGGTCGCCGGCGTCAATAATCAATCCAAATGAGGGGCGCACAGATCAATCTCCGGCGCCCCTCATTCCAACAGCGCTAATGATGCATCCTGCTTAACTCGCTATGATCTCGGGTTGCACCAACGCCAGCCGCGCGCAGTTGCGCCAGGTGATAACGTAATAAAACGCGTACACCAGCAGAAGCCCGCCCAGAACCAGCCACAAGCCCAGCGGATTGATCGGAATCGCGCCACCCAACAGTCTGTCGAAGGCAGACAACGCCACCAAGCTGTGCAAAATGGCTAGCGCAACCGGCACAAAGAAGAAGAAAGTGACCTGTTGAAAAATCGAACGGTGGATCTGCCGGTCCTCAGCGCCCAGGTTATTTAAGCCCTGATAATGGCGAGCACTGTCAACAGTTTCGATTAACTGCTGTAATCCCAACACGCTCCCGCAAGCCAACAACAAGATGATCTCGACAAACAGCCCAGGGAACATGATAAACACCTGGATCATTTTGAGGTTGGCGGCCTCCTCCAGCTTCGAGGTCCAGTAGCCACTTCCAACCCGATAGATCTCGTTGAGCAGATTTTCCTCCACAATCGGATCCTGGCCGTTGGCGTATTCGTACATCAGAGTGGTGGCAGCGCCATCCTGCGGCAACTCCGCCACGGCCTCATCCGGCACAACCAACATGCACATACTGGATGACACCACAGAGACAAATGGCTCACTGACCACTTGACCAACCGCATAGCTGGAACCAGCCAGATGGAGGGAAAGCCCCTGGCCTGCCGCTTTTTTGATTTTATCGGTAAACGGTTGGCTTAAATCGCCCGTCTGAATCGCAATTGCTCCATCCTGAAGATGCACCGGCTCCAGTCCTTTCGCCTGCCTGACGGCGTTATACTCGCTCAAACCTACCGCCGAGCACGAATCATTGAACGACAAAATGGGTGAATCATTCTTATCAGCATCTTGTGGCAGAACCAGGTCTGACGAGGTAACTTCAGTCAAATACCGGGTGATCGCCAGTTTTTTGAGGAGCGGGTTCAGCGGGTTAGCGTTGGCAACCGCATCGAACCCGGCAACATCGTCAGGTTCCAGGTACAAGACAGCATATGCATAAGGCAAACCTCTTGCCTGATCCTGTTTTATAAGGGATTGGAAAGCAACCAGGAAGACCACCGAGGTAATGATCATAGCCAACAAAATATTGGCCGCGGTCAGCACCAGCGTGTTCGAGTTGACCTTCTTCAAGATTTGCTGCATGGTAAAGGTATTCAAGCCCTTCCAGCGGAACCAGTCTATACGGCGAAGCAGCGAAAAGACACTACCGATCCCAACATAGAAGAAGCCGAAGCTTCCCACAACCATCAACGCAGCCACCAGGATAAATACAGGGCTCATGGGATTGAAATTGGGACTGGCAATGGCCTGATAACCTATCACGTAACCGAATCCCAGCACGGCAAGCGACACCACCCCCAAAATGACTGTCACCCAACGGTTTCTCGCCTTATAGGCTTCATTTGTGCGATTGGCCGCCAGCAAAGAGACCAGGCTATGGCGGGAAACAGAAAACGAGCCCATGATCCCAACGCCAATGAAAATCAAGGTGTAGAAAACACCTGTCAGGAGGATGGAATACAGCGAAAAGGTAAAAATCTGAGCCGGAAAAGCTACCTCGAGTAATGTAGCAAACAGAATGCTCATCAGGCCTGAAAAAAGAACGCCGATGAAAATCCCCAGAAGGTAGGCAATTGCCCCCACCCCTAAAGTTTCAAGAAACAACATGCGCGCCACAGCGCCCTGGTTCATTCCCAGGAGCAAATACGTGCCCCATTCACGCTTGCGCCGGCGGATGATGAAGTTGTTAGAGTAAAGCACCAGAGCCGCCACAATGAAGGCCACGAAGAACGAAGCAAATCCCAACAATACGGCGATGAGTTTCGACTCTATTCCCGCCTGCCGGCAAACTTCCACGACAACCGGTTGGTCTTTGAGCGAGTTGAAGGAGTAAAAGATCATCACCGACAGCACGATGGTGAAAAAGTAAATCGCATAATCCCGCAGGCTGCGCCGCATATTGCGATAGGCCAATTTGAGGTAAATCATTCGGCCTCCTTCTCCCCCATAAGGGCGACAACCGAAAGAATCTGGTCGAAAAATGCGCGGCGAGGCTGCAGTGGGGCGCGGCGCAATTCGGAGATAATGCGCCCATCCTTGAGGAAAACAATGCGATTGCAATAGCTGGCGGCGGTCGCATCGTGGGTCACCATCAGAATCGTGATCCCCAGCGTCTGGTTCATCTGCTCCAAAGTTTGAAGCAGCACCCTGGCCGAACTGGAATCCAGCGCCCCGGTGGGTTCATCTGCCAGCACAAGGGACGGGTTGGAAATGATCGCCCGTGCGGCGGCTGCCCGCTGCTTCTGTCCGCCCGACACCTGGGCCGGAAATTTATCCAGCACATCGTGCAAGCCAAAGGTCTGGGTAACGCTGCTCAGACGGGCTTTAATCTCCGCCGGGGGTTGATTGGCAATCGACAGCGGCAGGCAGATATTTTCCCGCAGGGTTAAAGTATCGAGCAAGTTGTAGTCTTGAAAGATAAAGCCCAGATGCTCCCGGCGGAAGCGGGTCAGATTCCCCTTGCCCATGTGTTGGGTATCTTGCCCGTTAATCATCACCACCCCGCGGCTGCCCCGGTCAATGGTGGCGATGATGTTAAGCAGAGTGGTTTTCCCCGACCCGCTGGGACCCATCACGCCCAAGAATTCGCCTTTGCTAACTCCCAGGCTCAACCCGTTTAAGGCCGGATAGTGATTTCCGCGAAAACCATAGACTTTCGTCAGATCAGATATTTGTAGAATAGCTTCCATTGCAACTGCTCCATATCTAAAAATTTATAGAGCAATGCTATCCAAAGGAAGTCGTAAGATGGTATTACAAATGTCGCAATTCCGTCGCAAGCGGATTCTCTGGGACCATAGCGAGAAACCGCCCCAAATTGTTATTGGCTCGTAAGCCGCAGCCCAACAATCCCAGACAGCAGCAAAACCAGCGAAACCAGCTTTAGAACATCTTTCGACTCGCCCAAAAACAACATGCCAAAGATCGCGGTTCCTGCCGCGCCAATCCCCGTCCAAACCGCATAAGCTGTTCCAACAGGCAGGGTTTTGAGTGATTGGGAAAGCAAGTACACGCTTGCCACAGAGCTAATCACAAAACCAATCGAAGGCCAAAGCCGAGTCAAGCCCGCCGATTGCTTCAGCAGCAACGCCCACACCACTTCAAGGATGCCAGCAAAGAAAAGAATTACCCACGCCATTTTTCTACTCCTGTTTTACACGTTCACTCTTTCCTCAACTCACAAAGAGGTCAGCGCGTCCAATCTCATACCTGCATTATATCGGCTTTCGCACGAGCCAATTCCGTTCCATCGAGATCACCATTTCTCTTGACAAAGCTTTCCTGATTTGCTATAATGCAACCGGTTGCATAGATAAGGATGAAATGATGGGTAAAAAGACTGTCCAAAACATTGAAGATATCGCGCAAATCGCCGGGGTTTCCAAATCCACGGTTTCGCGCGCATTGAACGACAGCCCGCTCATAAAACAGGAAACCCGCGAGCGCATCCAGGCCATTGCCCGCGAGCACAATTTTCGCATCAACGCTCCGGCGCGCTGCCTGAGCTTGCGCCAGAGCCACACAGTGGCCTTTGTCACCCACGCCTACCACCTGGAATTCTCTGTTGAAGATTTGTTCGGCCTGGAGATCATGGGTGGGGTGGCCACTGCCCTGCACTCCCTCGGCTACGATTTCCTGGTCATCCACGTCAACCCGCGCGACACCGGCTGGGCCAACCAGTACCTTGACAGTGGAAAAGTAGACGGCTTTATCCTGATGACCGGCTCGCGCAAGCAATCCCACATCAAAGCCCTCGCCGACATGGGCGCGCCATTCATCATCTGGGGAGTGCCGTCCCCCAAACTCAACTGCTGCTCGGTCGCTGGAGATAACTTCAACGGCGGGAAAATAGCCGGCGAATATTTGATCCGCACGGGGAGACAGCGCATCGCCTTCCTGGGCGGCCCCACCGAAGAAGTTGAAGTCCAGCAGCGCTTCAAAGGCTTCGAATCGGCATTGCAAGCCGCAGGGCGCAGTATCAACCCCGACATGCTGGCCTATGGCGATTACTCGCACAGTTCCGGCGCCACCGCCATGCAGCACCTGCTCGAGCAATCTCCCGATCTTGATGCGGTTTTTGTTAACAGTGACCTGATGGCCATTGGCGCAATTAACACGCTGCAAAGCAGTGGCAAACGCGTGCCGGAAGATGTCGCAGTCATCGGCTTCGATGATCTTTCTATCGCGGCATATAACAACCTGCCTCTCACTACCATCCGGCAGAACATCCCCCTGGCGGGCAGGTTGCTGGCTCAGAACCTTGTTCAATATATTCAGACCGGAGTTGTTACCAACGTCACTATCCCCGTTGAGTTGGTCATCCGAAAATCAGCGTAGAACTGCTATCAGCATCTCTTTTTTTTGACACTATTTGCAACCGGTTGCATATTTTAGGAGGCTTACCATGTTTCAACCCCAATTTCCCAACACGATCGCCAATTGGGACCGCAGATTAGAAATCGAGGATCAGCGGCGGAATGAGCGCCGCTATGAACCCTACGTGAATTACCTGGCACCGCTGCCACCCTATCGGGAAGAACGAGCGTCTATTATTTCTCGGTTCCTTGGCTTGTTCAAGAAACGCGAAGAAGACCGTTGCTGCTATTCGCCCGCAAGCACTTATGGAATCCAACCAGGATAAAATTCTCCCCCCTTTCTCCTTGTCTGCGCAAATCGCGCGCCAGGTTTGGCGCGCGATTTGCATGAGGTTTACCCGCCGCTCAAGGCGCCGATGATGCGCACTTCATCCTCACCGCTCAAGGATTTATTCAGATCAAAGACTGTTTCCCGGTTAACGAAGATGCGGATGTGCTCTCGAACTTCATCTTGCTCGTTGATCATCCTGAAGCGGATGCCCGGGAATTGCCGGTCCAGATCGGAGAGCACTTCCACCAGCGTCCGACCCTGGGCCTCTACAACACTTACCCGGGTATAGGAGCGCAATTGTGTCGGGATGTGCACTTTCATCGGGACAGCCGCACTGCTTCCAAAGAGTAAATTTCGGGCAGGTAGTCGGCTAATCTTTTCCAACTCTGACCTTCATCGAAGCTCCCCCACACCTGTCCGCCGGTCGTTCCCAGATACAGTCCCAAAGATCGCTCCTGGTCGCTGG
>JAEXTI010000504.1 GCA_023406965.1 Chloroflexota bacterium | reverse complement strand
AGCGGCCTGGATGCGCTCATTGCTAACCCTTATGTGCAGCGCCTGGATGTCGGCTCTTTTTGGGGGCGACTGGGCGACCGCCTGGGTGGGGCGTGGTACGAGTGGAACAAAGATCTGCCCCTCTGGCTGGAGATCACCCTGGCGCTGGGCTTTGCTGCCGGGCTGGCCCTGCACCGCAAGGTGTCGCGTGTGCGCATTCCGGCGCAGCTAACCTCACTGGTCTGGCTGGTGCTGGTGCTGCTCATTCAACGTCCCGACCCCAACGCCCGCCTGTGGACCTTCCTCATTCCCTTCTGGCTGGTTTGGTCGGCGGCAGGGTTGGTCGAAGGTCTGCGCCTGCTGTGCGTGACGGCTCGCTGGCGTAGCGGCTTGCTAGTTCTGGCCCTGGTGGGGCTGACGATATTCTCCTATCAGCGCACCCTGCGTTACTTCCCTTCGTTGGCGCCCGGGCCGGGCAACGTGGAAGCCACGGCTCTTTATCTGCAACCGTTGCTCGAACCCGCTGATGGTGTCATCATAACCTCGGACGACGGCCCGGCCCTGTGGTATTACCTGCGCCTGTACGGTACCGATGACCGCTATTATGTTCAGCAGTTGGACGAACGCACTTTGGAGCGAGTCTACATCCTGGTCGACGAAAGCGTGGGGCAAACCCTGCAAAGCGCGGCGGAAGACCGCCGTCTGGAAGGCGTGACGTTTGACTTTGCCGGGGCCCAGCGCCTGACGCGCATTGGCAGTACATCCATTTATCTGTGCGACGTGGGGTACAATCGGTAAAGATGGCTATGACTTCGATCGGATCACGATTGGGAAATCTGAGCAGCTTCTGGCAATGGGTCCTGGCGGCGCTGTTACTGCTGGGTGGGCTGGGGTTGCGCCTGGTAGCCATGGATAACCCTCCGCTGGATCTGCACGCCTGGCGGCAGTTGCGCTCGGCCAACATTGCCCGGGCGGTGTACTACCGCGCCATGCCAGATGCCGACCCCGCAGTCCGTGGGCTGGCCAATTATCTCGGCTCTACCTACCAGGTTCTCGAGCCGAATATCTTTGAGCATTTGGTCGGTTATACTTACTTGCTGGCCGGCAAAGATAACCTGGCTATTCCCCGCCTGTACAGCATCCTCTTTTGGCTGGGTGGGGGGCTGGCGCTGTTTGACTTGATGCGCCGCCTGAGCGGCGCAGGCGGGGCGCTGCTGGGGCTGGCCTATTACTTGTTCTTGCCCTTTGGTGTGCAGCACAGCCGGGCCTTTTTACCCGAGCCGCTCATGATCTTGTTCATTCTGCTGGCGCTGTGGGCCGCTTACCGTTGGACGGAGCGCGGTGGAGGGTGGAGTTGGGCGCTGGCGGCGGGTTTGTTTGCCGGGATAGCCATTCTGATCAAGGTCTATGCCGTCTTCACCCTGATTCCGGGCCTGGGATTGCTGCTGCTCGCGACGTTTGGGCTGCGCCGCCTGCTGGCGCAAAAGCCATTTTGGGCTGCGCTGGCCCTGGCGATAATCGTGCCATCCATTTACTACGTCATCCTTGCGCCGGGCGGAGGGGGAGCGGGCTACCTGCAAACCTGGAGCTTGCCTTACCTGCACATGCTCAAAGACCCCACCTTCTACCTGGCCTGGTTGCACAAACTCACCGGCGCGTTGAACCCGGTGTTTCTCTATGCCGGGCTGCTGGGGGCGCTGCTGCTGCCCAAACCGGGGCGCTGGCTGGCCCTGGGGCTGTGGGTAGGCTACGTGATTGAAGGCGCCACCGTGCCGTCCCTCATCCGCTCGCACAGTTATTACAACCTGCCGCTGGTTGCTGCTGTTGCGCTGGGGGTCGCCCCCCTGGGTGCGGCAATCTTCGGCGTCATCCGGCGGCAGGCTGTCTTCTGGCGATTGCTTGCGGCGGGCGTGTTGCTGTTGGGACTGGCCGACACGGCCTTCATCGCTCGCAAGCCGCTGACCGCCCAGGATTATCGCGCCGAACCGGCCTTCTGGCTGGAGTTAGGCCGCGCCCTGCCCACCGACGGCAACATCATCGCCCTGACCGAGGATTACAACACCCGCCTGCATTATTATGGCTGGCGTTATGTGAAGGCCTATCTCTATGCCGACGACTTCGCCATGATGTCGCAGAGCGGCAGAGAGGTAGACCTGAGCGGCGAGAATGTTGCCGTGTTCCGCGAACAGACCGAGGGTATGGATTACTTCCTGGTGACTAAGATGGACGAGTTGGAGCGCCAGCCGTATCTAAACAAGATTCTCAGTGAATATTACCCATTGGTAATGCAGTCGGAGCGTGTATTGTTGTACGATTTGCGCAATCCGCTCAAGCCGTTGGAGCCTTAGGGAATGAAAGCCAAAAACTGGTCTTTCAAAGCCTTTCTGGCAACCCAAAATTGGACCGCGCTGGCGATTTTGCTCGTGCTGGTTGTGGCCGTCAGCACACCGATTTACTACCGGCGCATTCTGGTGCCTCCTGCCGACACCGACTACGGTGCACACATTGAATTCACAATGCAATTGTTGCATCGTGATGCAGTTCCCCCCCACATTTTGAGCCATCCCTTTCTGCAATTGTGCGTTGGGTTTGTCTATTGGATTTCTCGCAACCGCATTGGGCTGTGGGAAAGCATGATCATTGTGTTGGTTGCTGCCCAAGCGGCCGTTGCGCTGATATTCTACTTCTGGCTGGGCAAACTTTCTGGGCGGCTGGGCGAACTTTGGCGCGTGTTCTGGTCGATCACCCTCACCCTGGTCGCGCCGGTGATGATCCTGGCCCCGTTGGATGGTGCATTTTATTACGGCTATATCGGTCTTGCCAGTTATCACAACCCCACTGTGCATTTGTTGCGGCCGTTGGCCTTGTTTAGCTTTGTCCTGGTGTTGCGCGCCTTTGAAGAGCAAAAGAGTGTCTGGGGCTGGGTGTCGATCTCTGCTCTGGTAATTATTATTTCTGCGTTGGCCAAGCAAAACTATGTGATGAGCATCCTTCCGGCTCTGGCCTGCATGGCAACCCTGCGCAAGATACAGAAGACTTCCGTAAATTGGCGTATGTTGCTTGGCGGTGTCATGATCCCGGGCGTGATCGTGTTAGTCTTGCAGGCATTGGTAATGTACAGTGTTCCCGAAGTGGATTCCTCCGGTATTGCCTTTGCTCCCTTCATGGTCGAAAGCGCTTTTTCGGACCACCTGTTGTGGAAATTCCTGCTTTCAGCATTGTTCCCTCTGGTTTTGTTGGTTGTGGATTTTCGCCGCGTAATCCAATCGCCCACCCTGCAACTGGCCTGGATTGCCTTCTTGGGCGGCGCGGCGCAGACTTATCTGTTGGCGGAAAGCGGGGAGCGCGAAATGCACGCCAACTTCCGCTGGAGCGCGCAGATCACCTTGTTCTTGCTCTTCGCGGCCTCTATTCGCTACTTTGCCCGCGCACTTCCAACAGATTGGAAGGCTCGCGCCGGAGTATGGGCGGCTTACCTGGCCCACCTGGCCGGGGGAATAGTTTATTACGTCTATTGTTTTACCCAGGCAGGCTATGGCTAAATCGAAACTTTTCACGCTTCTTGCCCTGGCGGGCAGCGCTGTCATCACTTTCATGCTGGGCATGTATGCCTGGGCGGGCACGTTTGCCCGTTACTGGGCCGATGATTATTGCTACAGCGGCACGCTGCGCGAGTTCGGCCTGATCGGTGGAATCGCCAACTGGTACGTCGAATCGGGCAACCGCTTCTCTACCTTGATTCCCGTGTGGGTCAGCGAGTGGTTTGGTGAGGGAGCCATCCGCTGGCTTCCCGCGCTCATCTTGCTGTTGCTGGTGGCCGGCTGGGCTTACGCGCTTGCCAGCGTAGCCCGCCTGGCGCGCGTTACCATTCGCCCACTCTGGATTGGACTGGCTGCGCTGCTGCTGGTGTATTTCAATGTGCTGCTGGCGGTGGATCGCTTGCAGTCGCTCTATTGGCGCATGGGTACCCTGCACTATACCTTGCCGCTGGCGCTGTTGTTGTTTGCTGCCGGTTGGGTTGCCCGCGCGC
The DNA here is from genome assembly GCA_023406965.1 of Chloroflexota bacterium. Next base: position 5,108 of record JAEXTI010000504.1, on the reverse strand, counting down.
TGGCTTCGCCAAGACGCCGCCCGAAGATTGGCTGGGTGTTGGGTATGGGACTGTTTGCTTTCCTGGCGGCAGGCCTTTCGGAGACCTTTGCAGCGGCCCAGGCGGGATTAATGATTTTGGCTGCTATTCTTGGACTGCTGTTCACTTCCAGCGACCGCTTCCGCGTGTTGCGCTTCATCGCGGCCCCGCTGGTGGGTTCGCTGCTGGCAATGATTGTCATGATGGGCTCGCCTTCCAACGCGTGGCGCATGGCGGCCATTGCCCCGGCCCCTGGCCCGCTCGATTTGGTGTTGATCACCCTGCGTTACGCCTTCGACTTCACCTTCTTCTCCTTCCGCGGGCAGCCGGTTCCGCTGGCGGCCTTCGCGGCGGGTATGGGCGCGCTGGCTTACCTGGCAGTGTGGCGCGAGCGCGCCGATCTGGGCGCAGGCAGGGCTTTCCTGTACACGGGGGTAGCGGCCCTGGCGGGCTTTGCCTTCTTATGTTGCGCCATCGCGCCCAGCGTCTATGCCGGCGGGCAATATCCAGCAGGGCGGGCCATGATGTTGGGTCGATTTGCCTTTTTGGCAGGCTGGGGGGCGGCGTTTTTCTTCGCCGCCGCGACTCTGGCAAGCCTGCGCTGGAAGGCCATTCCCTGGCTGGCAGCAGCTGGGCTGGCCCTGGCCTGCCTGTATACGCTGCGCGGATTGCCCGCTTTGCAAGCCGAGGCCCACGAGTTGCAAATCCGCTCCGTGCGCTGGGATGCCCGCACCGCCGAGATTCATGCGCAGATCGAGGCCGGACAGCGTGATTTGTTTGTGAAGGAAATTGACGTAGCCCAGGGGCATTTTGACATGGGCCCTGACTCGTCTTTTTGGGTCAACCGCTGCGTGGCCGAGTTCTACGGCGTTGATTCGATTACTGCCAATCCATAAGGTTGCCTATGCGTGTTTCGGTGATCACCCCCTCATATAATCAAGCCCGCTATCTCGAAACTACCATCCGTTCGGTGTTGGAGCAGGATTATCCCGACCTTGAGTACATTGTTGTAGACGGTGGATCCACGGACAATAGTGTGGAAATCATTCAGCGTTACGCTGACCGGTTGGCGTGGTGGGTTTCGGAAAAAGATCGCGGGCAAACGGATGCGTTGAACAAGGGCTTTGCCCGCGCCACGGGTGATGTGCTGGCCTGGATCAATTCGGACGACACCCTTGAACCGGGCGCCGTGCGCGAGGCCGTGGCAGCTTTGCAAGCCCATCCTGAAGCTGCAATGGTCTACGGCGATGCCCACTACATCGATGAAAACGGGCGCGTCATTGGACGCTTCCCCGCCGCCCAAACCGATTACCGCCGCCTGCGGCAAGGGTATGTGCATGTGCCGCAGCAGTCCTCGTTCTTTCGGGGTGATCTCTGGCGCAAGGTGGGGCCGCTGGACCCTAACTTCTACTTCGCCATGGATTACGACCTGTGGGTGCGGCTGGCAGCCGAGGCTCCGCTGGTGTATTTGCCCGGCAAGGTGTGGGGCAACTTCCGTTTGCACCGCGACGCTAAAACCATTGCCGCCGACGATCGCTGCTGGCCGGAGATGCTCAAGGTGCACCGGCGGTTGGGCGGGTCGCCGCTGTCGATCATCTATGCCAAGTATTATCTGCGCAAGCTGGTTGCCCCCCTCATCCGCCGCCGCCGGGAGAAGATGTTTGAGCAGCCCGGCGCGTGAAACAATTCCTGCGGTTTGAACGTATACTTAATAGCATCTGGTTCTCTAATGCCAAAATCTGCTCAGTAACAGCTAAAGGTCGTGAATTTGTTTGTTCAAACTGGTATAATTGTGGAATTCGGAGGTAAATGATGGCCGATAATTCTCGCAGCCTGACCAATCAGGGTGGTTTTTTCCAGGGGATCAGCGATCGTGCCCGCTTAATAATCCGTTTGATGGGGGATAAGCGCGTTTCGCCTCTCATCAAGTTGCTGCCCCTGGGCACGCTGGTCTACCTGGTGGTGCCGACCGATTTGATGCCCATTGTGCCGCTGGATGACGCGGCGGTGATCTGGTTGGGGACCTACCTGTTCGTGGAATTATGCCCGCCCGACGTGGTGCAGGAGCATACTGACAACATTGACCGTGCCCGCCAAAAGGATATTTTGGCAGACGAATCCGATCCGCAGGCGAACAACGATGTGATTGACGCGGAGTTCCACGAGACGGATCGCAATTGACCTGTAGGAGAAAAATGATACGGAAAACAACGACCAAAATTCAACTGGCCGGACTCTTCATGATCGTTGCGTTGGTCCTGTCTGCTTGTAATGGCACAGCCACCCCAACGGCCAACGCCACCCAACCGCCTGCTCCGGCGGAACCAACCGCCACCAGCCAACCTGGGTACCCTGCGCCGACCAGCCAGCCAGGCGATCCCGCTTATCCGGCTCCCACCGACCCGCAACCCGGCGCCGACCCGGCCTACCCGGCCCCGCCGGTTGAAGGCGGCGAGTCTCCTGCCGAATCGGCCTATCCCGCCCCGCAGCAGCCGGTTGTCCCGGCCAACAACGTCGCCGCTCTGCCCGACCCGGCAGGATATACCTGGCAGACGGTTTTCTCCGGCCTGACCAAACCCACCGATCTGATCGGACTGGGTGACGGTTCAGGGCGCTTGCTCGTGCTCGATCAGCCTGGCGTGATTTACCTGGTGGATAACTATCAGTTGCAACCCACACCGTTCCTGGATCTTCGCGACCGAGTGGGCTCTTCGGCGACCGAACAGGGCTTGTTGGGAATTACCTTGCATCCTGATTTTGCCAACAACGGCTTTTTCTACGTGAACTACACCCGCCAGGACGGCGCCACTGTCATTGCGCGCTTCACCGCTGCGCCGGAGCGTACCAGTGCAGGCGCGGACAGCGAGAAAATCCTGCTGACGCAGGCTCAGCCTGCCGAGAATCACAATGCCGGGCAGTTGGCTTTTGGGCGGGATGGCTACCTGTACTTTGGCCTGGGCGATGGCGGCTCGGGCGAGGAGATTCGCACCAACGGCCAAAACCCGGATGTACTGTTGGGTAAACTGCTGCGCATCGACGTGAACAATGGCGATCCATACGCCATTCCCGCGGAGAACGTGTTTGCCAACGGTGGCGGGGCGGCGGAGATCTATGCGCTCGGCCTGCGCAATCCCTGGCGCTTCTCCTTTGATCGCGCCACCGGCGACCTGTACTTGGCGGACGTAGGCCGCAACGTGTGGGAAGAAGTGAACTTCCTGCCCGCCGGAACGCCCTCGGGGATCAACTTTGGCTGGAATTACCGCGAAGGCGCCAACCCGCACGAGGGCAATCCGCCGGCGGATCTGGTGATGACCGACCCGGTGGCTCAATATGACCATCCCACGGGCTGCTCGATCACGGGCGGGTATGTGTACCGCGGCGAAGCGCTGCCCGACTTCCAGGGCGTATACTTGTATGGCGATTACTGCACCGGGCGCATTTGGGGCTTGCTGCGCCTGGCCGATGGAAGCTGGCAGAACCAGGTGCTGTTCGAGACGGGCTTGAACATCAGCTCGTTCGGACAGGACGATGCTGGCGAGTTGTATCTGCTGGATCATTCCAGCGGGTCGGTGCTTAAGCTGGTCAGCCGCTAGAGGTTCATTGGTAATTGGTGTGGTGTAACCCACATTTTGGGGTATGAGAGCGGCTTCGCCGCTCTCATACCCCAAAATGTGGCACCTACCACGACCAATACCAGAGAGACACGCTAGACTTGAAGTCTCAAATCGGAGTATAATGGTCTTAACGAGAGATCGTCAGGAGGTATGATATGGCAGTAAAGGTATGGCAAGAGATAAAAGTGCAATACTGCGAGCATGCCGGGGGCGAAGTCGCCCTGGAAGCCGAAGTGCTCTATCCAGATGAGGTGATGCCTGAGTCGGGTCCGCGCATTGTGGCCCATCGCTGCTCGCGCGGTGCGGAATGCGGCCTGCTGGAAGAAGCATCCTGTGTGTGGGCCGGGACCAATCCCAACTACGATCCGTTCGCCGAAAAACCATCATAACCGCTGGAGATAAATTTCTCCATTTGTCTGAAATCAAAAACGAGCCGTCAAAAGATGGCTCGTTTTGATTTCGAAACAGAAAACGGGTTTAGTGAATGACGCCCAACTTGCGCCCCACGGATGCAAAGGTTTCCAGGCCTTGTTCCAGGTCGGTGGGCGTGTGAGCCGCCGAAATCATCACGCGGATGCGGGCCTTGCCGCGCGGGACGGTGGGGAAGCCCAGGGCCATAGCAAAGATGCCCTCGTCGAACAACGCGCGGCTGAACTGCTGCGCCAGGGGCGCCTCGCCCAGCATGATGGGCGTGATAGGGGTCACGCTTTGGCCGGTGTCGAAGCCCAGGTTGGCCATTTCTTTCTTGAACCAGCGGGCATTCTCCCACAGGCGGTCCACCAGTTCGGTTGATTCCTCCAGCAGGTCCACAGCCGCCAGGCAGGCGGCGGCATCGGCGGCAGGCATGGCCGAAGAGAAGAGGAAGGGCCGCCCGCGCTGGCGCAGCCAATCGACCACCAGCGGGCTGCCCGCCGAAACGCCGCCCACCACGCCAAAGGCTTTGGAGAGTGTGCCGACTTCGATGTCGACTTTGCCGTGCAGGTGGAAGTGGTCGACAATGCCGCGCCCGCCGTGGCCCAGCACGCCTTCGCCGTGGGCATCGTCCACCATCAGCATCACGCCGTGCGCTGCCGTCACTTCGTAGATTTTGTCCAGCGGGGCAATGTCGCCGTCCATGCTGAACACCCCGTCGGTGATGCACAGGCCTCTGCGGTAGCTGCCGGCGTTGGCATTGATCTGTGCTTCCAGGTCGGCGGGGTTGGCGTGGGCGTAACGCACGATGCGCGCGCCCGAGAGCCGCGAACCGTCGATGATGCTGGCATGGTTGAGTTCGTCGGAGAAAATCACATCCTCTTTGCCCACCAGGGCGGGGATGGTTGCCAGGTTGGCGGTGAAGCCGGACTGGAAGCTGATGGCTGCTTCGACGCCCTTGAAGGCCGCCAGGCGGCGTTCAAGTTCCAGGTGCAGGTCCAGCGTCCCGGCAATGGATCGCACCGCTGCTGGGCCGACGCCGTATTTATCCAGGTTTTCGTGGGC
>JAEXTI010000391.1 GCA_023406965.1 Chloroflexota bacterium | reverse complement strand
ATTCGCCCGATTGAAGAAGCGCGCCAGAAAGGCAAGCTGGAATGAAGCATGTGCTGGTCACCGGGGCGAGCGGACTGCTGGGCCTGAACCTGGCCTTGCAGGGGACGAATCGCATCCGGGTGACCGGAGTGACCAACAGCCACTCCCTGAATGGCGCGCCCTTCGCGGTGCTGCAAGCCGACCTGGCCCAGCCAGGAGTCTTTGCCCGCTTGGTTGAGCAGGTCAAGCCGGATGAGGTGGTGCATTGCGCGGCGCAAGCCAACATCGACACCTGCGAGAAGGACCCGGCCCAGTCGGCGCGCCTGAACGCAGAACTGCCCGGCGAGGTGGCCGAAGTGTGCGCAAAGCGCAGCATTCCCCTGGCGCATATCTCCACCGACGCCGTGTTTGATGGGCTGCGTGGCAACTACGTGGAGGAGGACGATACCAATCCCCAAAGCGTCTATGCCAGCGATAAATTAGCCGGGGAGAAGAACGTCCAGGCGGCCAATCCTCTGGCGATTATCGCCAGGGTAACCTTTTACGGTTGGAGCCTGCGCGGGCAGCGCAGCCTGTGCGAGTTCTTCTTTTACAACCTTTCGGCTGGGAAGCGTGTGAACGGCTTCACCGACGTATATTCCTGCTCGATGCTGGTCAACGATCTGGCGGATACCGTTTTGGAGATGCTGGATAAGGGCCTGCGGGGCGTGTATCACGTCTTCAGCCGTGATGCGCAGAGCAAATACCAGTTTGGCGTGTCCATTGCCCGGCAGTTTGGCCTGGACAAAGGGCTGATCACCCCAATTTCGGTGGAAGACTCGGGACTGGTAGCCCGCCGCTCGCCCAATTTGACCATGCGGGTGGACAAGCTGGAGGCGGCCCTGGGGCGTAAAATGCCCACCCAGGCCGAGGGCATTGCCCGCTTGCACGCCCTATACCTGTCGGGTCACGCCGAGAGGATCAAGCGGCTGGCGGGGTAGCAACGCTCATTGCCGAAGCCCGAAGCAATCTTTATAGAGATGGCAGGCTGTGTAGTTCTGACAACGCCACAGATCTCGAAGACACAGAGAGCTGAAAGCCGATAGCTGAGAGCTGACAGCGAATAAAAGCGAGGAACCGATGGAAATTACGATTGGCAAACATGTCATTGGGGAAGAACACCCCACCTATTTCATCGCCGACATCGCCGCGAACCATGACGGTGACCTGGAGCGGGCCAAACTGCTCATCCGCCTGGCTGCCGAGGCGGGCGCCGACGCGGCCAAGTTTCAGAACTTCCGCGCCCCCGAAATCGTCTCCGATTACGGCTTCAAATCGCTGGGCGGGCAGCAGTCGCACCAGTCCACCTGGAAGAAGTCCGTTTTCGAGGTCTACGCCGGGGCATCCATCCCCTTCGAATGGACAGCCGAGTTGAAGGATGCCTGCGACGAGGCGGGCATCGACTTTTTCTCCGCCCCCTACGATTTTGAGGCTACCGATCATCTGGTACCCTATGTTCCGGCCATCAAGATTGGCTCAGGCGAGGTCTCCTGGCCCGAAGCCCTCGAGTACATTGCCCGCAAAGGGTTGCCCGTGCTGCTGGCGACCGGCGCTTCGGATATTGGCGAGGTAGCGGCAGCGGTGCGCCTGATCCGCTCGATCAACCCGCAGTTGGTGCTCATGCAGTGCAACACCAATTACACCGCCAGCCTCGAAAACTTCAAACACATTCACCTCAATGTGCTCAAGACCTACCGCCAGATGTACCCCGACCTGATCCTGGGCCTTTCGGACCACACTCCGGGGCACGCCACTGTGCTGGGCGCGGTGGCGCTGGGCGCACGGGTGGTGGAAAAGCACTTCACCGATGACAACGACCGTGTGGGTCCTGACCACAAATTCGCCATGAACCCCAAGGATTGGGCCGACATGGTGGAAAACACTCGCCGCCTCGAGCGGGCTTTGGGCTCGGCGGATAAATTCGTGGCAGGCAACGAGCAGGAAACCGTGGTGTTACAGCGGCGCTGCCTGCGCGCGGCGCGCGCTTTGGCCGCCGGGACGGTGCTGACCCGCGCCGATCTCAAGGTGCTGCGTCCCGCGCCCCAAGAGGCGATCATGCCTTATGATCTCGATAAAGCGCTCGGCAAGCGCCTGCTCACCGACCTCAAAGAAGGCCAGGAGCTGCGCTGGACCGACCTGGGCTAGGTGCGTTTGAAGGTCCTCTATTTCACCCGCGATTACACCCCGCACGATCACCGCTTTTTGTCCAGCCTGGCAGAAAGCGGTCAGCAGGTGTTTTCTCTGCGCCTCGAGCGCAGCGGCCCGCAGCGTGAAGACCGTGCTTTGCCCGCCGCGGTGCAGCAGATTCCGTGGGGGGGTGGGCAAAAGGCCTTTTCCTGGAGCGATCTCCCCGCTCGAGTTGTGGAACTGCGCCGGATTCTGCGCGAAGTGCAGCCGGATGTAATCCACGCCGGACCTGTGCAGACCTGCGCTTTCATCGCCGCACTGGCGGGCGCGAGACCGCTGGTGACCATGTCCTGGGGCTCCGACTTGCTCAAGGACGCTTACGAATCAGGGCTGATGAAGCGCTTGACGCGCTACAGCCTGGGTCGCAGCGATGCCCTGGTGGGCGACTGCCGCGCCGTGCAAGAGGCCGCCGCAGATTTCGGCTTCCCTGCCGAGCGGGTGATGTTGTTTCCCTGGGGTGTGGATTTGCAGCGCTTTCAGCCTGCCACGGCGGGGCCATCTGGCTTGCGTCAGCGCCTGGGCTGGCAGGAGAATTTTGTGGTACTCTCGCTGCGCTCCTGGGAACCAATCTACGGGGTGGACGTGGTGGTCAAAGCCTTTTCACAGGCCGTTCGCCAGCGCTCGGACCTGCGCCTGATCCTACTGGGCAGCGGTTCGCTGGCCGGGCAGATCCAGCAGATGCTGCACCGCGAGGAACTGCATCCTTATGTCCACTTAGGAGGCCAGGTCAGCCAGAACGACCTGCCCGGAATGTATCATGCCGCCGATTTATACGTCAGCGCCTCACATTCCGACGGTTCTTCGGTGTCGTTGATGGAAGCCTTGGCCAGCGGCCTGCCCGTGCTGGTTTCAGACATCCCCGGCAACCGTGAATGGGTGGAGCTAGGCGCGCCGCAAGCCGTAGGGGCGTTGTTCCCCGACGGTAACGCGAACGCCCTGGCGGAAGGAATCTTGCGCGCGGCGAGTGATCCAAACGTGTTGGCCGGGCAGCGCCAGGCAGCCCGCGCGTTGGCCGAGCAGCGCGCCAACTGGTCCGAGAATTTCCAGAAATTGCTGCGCACCTATAAAACTTTGAAGGATACACAAACACGATGAAGGTGGTTGCATTGGTTCAAGCGCGGCTGGGTTCCAGCCGCTTGCCGGGAAAAGTACTCAAAGACCTGGGCGGCGAGCCGTTGCTGGCCTGGTGCGTCGAGCGTACCCGGCGCGCAGCCACCGTCACCCAGGTGGTAGTCGCCACCACCGATGACCCCGCCGACGACCCAATTGCCGAATTCTGCGCGGCGCGGGGCTATGAGTGCTTCCGCGGCAGCCAGTTTGACGTGCTGGACCGCTTCTACCAGGCGGCCCGCCATTCCGCAGCCGACGTGGTGGTGCGCATCACCGCCGACTGCCCGTTCATCGACCCCGATTTGATCGACCTGACCGTGCAGGAGTTCTTGCGCAGCGGGGTCGATTTTGCCGCCAACCGCCTGCCCCCACCCTGGAAGCGCACCTACCCGATTGGCCTGGACACGGAAGTGTGTTCCATGTCTGCGCTGGAGCGAGCCTGGAAAGAAGCCACTCAAAAATTCGAGCGTGAACACGTCATGCCTTATTTCTACGATCAAGACGGGCGCTTCAAGATCCACGTGTTGCAGCATGATCCCGATTACGGCAGCTTGCGCTGGCCGGTGGACCCCCCCCAGGATTTGGATTTGTTGCGAGTGGTGGCAGGGCGCTTTGCGGGTCGCATGGATTTTTCCTGGCGCGAGGTGCTGGCCTTGTTTGCGCGTGAGCCCGAACTGGCCGAGATCAACGCAGCCGTGCAGCACAAGACCGCCACGGACGTGGACAAGCGCATGGAGTAGCTGCACATGCCGACTCTGACTCTCTTCACCTCCCCTAAACCATTCACCAATCCGCACATCGCGGTGATTCAGCGCAACGCCATCCGCTCCTGGCTCAACCTGGGGCCGGAAGTGGAGGTGCTGCTGCTGGGCGAGGAGGAGGGCCTGGCTGAAGCCGCCGCCGAGTTGGGCGCGCGCCACATTCCACAGGTGGAACGTAACGCCAACGGCACCCCGCTGGTGTCTTCGATGTTTGAGATTGCCCGCCAGAATTCATCCAGCCCGCTGCTGGGCTGCGTCAACGCGGATATTTTGCTCTTCCCCGACATCGTAGATCATGCCCGGCGAGTGCTGGAGCTTGCGCCCCGCTTCCTGATGGTGGGTCAGCGCTGGGATTTGGAGGTGACCGAACTGCTCGAGTTTGCCCCCGGCTGGCCGCAGACGCTGCGCGAGCGGGCTTTCAGCCAGGGCAAGTTGCACCGCGCTTCCGGATCAGATTATTTTATCTTCCCCCGGGAATGTTTTGCCGATATGCCGAAGTTCGCCATCGGGCGGGCGGGGTGGGACAACTGGATGATCTACTCGGGGCGGGCGCGTAATTGGCCTGTGGTCGATGCCAGCCAGAGTATTACCATCATTCACCAGAACCACGATTACAGCCATCTGCCCGGTGGGCAGCCGCATTACAAGCTGCCCGAAACAGACGAGAACGTGCGTTTGGCGGGGGGCAAGCGCACCATCTTCGAGTTGCCCGATGCCAGCCACGTGCTGCGCGATGGTGATCTGCATCGACCGGCTTTCTTGTGGAAGCGCTTTTGGCGCGAAGTGGAGATTTTCCCGCTGGTCAAGCTGCACTCCTACCTACTGGCGCAGGCGTTTTATTTCATTTTCCACCCGCTGAAGGCCTACCGCGAGTTCCGCCAGGATGCGCGCAAGGCAGCCTTGAAGGAGGCGTGATGCGACAAGGACAAAACCCCGCCAAAAAAGAAGTGCCCGCTTACCAGGCCGAGAAGCTGGGTATCGCCACCCTGCTGTATATCCCCATGCAGGAGGGCTACTTTGCCCAATCCTGGGAGGTGTTCCGCCATCACATTGCCAGCGTGCGCCAGTACACGTCCGAGCCGT
>JAEXTI010000069.1 GCA_023406965.1 Chloroflexota bacterium | reverse complement strand
CGGCGATCAAATCGGCGGGCTTCTCGTAGAAATGCGTCAGCCCGTGCTTCTCGCGCCACACAGAGAACACCTCGGGGCGCACATCACAACCGGCAACAATTTCCGTATACGGGGAAGCCTTCCAACCGGGGACGTGGGTGTTCGCAATCCCGCCCAGCCCCAAAATGCCAACCTTCAACGTTTTGGTCATAGGAATCAACTCCAGGGGAACAGAAAAGGGTGATAGCGTGATTCTACCCTAAATCCCCAGGAGATGTGAACGTTAAATATTGTGGGCAGTTCATGGACTGCCCTTACTACTCCGCAGCACATAATCCACCATCAACGCCGGGATGTTCACGCCCGTGGTGGCGATGCTGTTGCGGAACTCCATCGTATGGTTCACCTCATTCACTGTCAGCCCCGCCTCTGACTCGAACACATCAATCGCCAGCAGCCCGCCGCCCAGGGCTCGCGCCGTTCGGCGGCACAGCTCCGCTAGCTCCGGCGTCACCGGGCAGTTGGACGCCACCCCGCCGCGGGCTGTGTTGGTGATCCAATTCTCCGAGCTGCGGTAAATGGCCCCGATGGGCTCGTCCCCGATGACAAACGCGCGGATATCGCGCCCCGGCTTGTTGACAAATTCCTGGATGTAAAACACCTGGTGGTTTACTCCCAGGGTGGCCTTGTGCTCGATGAAGGCCTCCGCCGTGGTGCGGTTGTCCACCTTGGCCAGCAGCCGCCCCCACGATCCCACCACCGGTTTGAGCACGCAAGGGTAGCCCATCGCTTCCACCGCCGCCAGGGCCGCTTCTTCCGAAAAGGCCATCAGCACCCGCGGGGTGGGAATGCCGTTTTGCACCAAAATCTGGCTGGTTACATACTTGTCGCCGCAGCGCTCGGCTGTCTCGGGCGGGTTGACCACCGGCACGCCGTTGGCGGCGAAGATGCGCGAGATATACACCCCGCGCGAATAGGATACCGACCGCTCAAAGAGCACGTCCACGTCGGTAGGCAAGCGGTCGATCTCAAAGAAAGCGTCCTCGTCGCACAACTGCACCACTTCCACGTTGTCGCGCTTGGCGAACTCCTGCAGCAAGAGTTTTTCCTCCACACGCACCCGGGTATATAAGAAACCTACGCGAATCATGCCACTCCCTCCAAAACTTGAATTACCGCATCCACCACTTCCTCGGTCCGCAGCGTGCCGCCCAAATCGGGCGTCACCTGCCCCGTCGCAATCACCTGCTCCACCGCCGCGCGCAGCCGCGCCGCCTGTTGGCCCTCGCCCAAATGGTCCAGCATCATGGCCGCCGAGAGCAGCGTGGCCAGCGGGTTGGCCTGCCCCGTGCCCACCAGTTTGGGCGCGCTGCCATGCACCGGCTCGAACACCGCCGCCCCCTCGCCTAAATTCCCCGAGGCCGCCAGCCCCAGCCCGCCCACCAGCATGGAGGCTTCATCGCTGAGGATGTCGCCAAACAGGTTGGTGGTGACGATCACCTGGAACTGCTCTGGGGCGCGGATCAACTCCATGGCGCAGGTGTCCACCAGCAATTCCTGCACCTCCAGGTCGGGGTATTCGGCAGCCAATTCCAGGGCGGTACGGCGGAACAACCCGCAGGTCTGGCGCAGCACGTTGGCCTTGTGCACCACCGTCACCTTGCTCGCGCCGCGCTTGCGCGCCAGATCAAAGGCCGCCCGCGCAATGCGCTGCGAGCCGCGCCGGGTAATGACGCGCTCCGTCACTGCCCGCGCCCCGTCCTCCTCCACGCGCTCAATCCCTGAGTATAAACCCTCGGTGTTCTCGCGCACAATGACCATGTCGATGCCCTGCCGCGAAATGGGATTGGGAATCGAGCGCACCGGGCGCAGGTTGGCGTACAGGTCAAAGGTCTTGCGTAAACGCAGGATGGGCGAAAAATAGCCGGGAATATCGGGCGGGGTGGTCACCGCGCCAAACAGGGTGGCCTCTGCGGCGCGAACTTTCTCCAAGGTAGCCTCGGGCAGCGGCGACCCGCAGCGCTGGTAGGCCCCAAAACCGATCTCGCCCTCCGTCCACGCGAACTGCACGGGCAGCGCTTCCAGCACACGCCGGGCCGCGCCAATCACCTCGGGGCCAATCCCGTCGCCGGGCAGCAGGCAAACACGGCGCGCGCTCATTCCACCAGCTCCTCAAGCGAATGCTCTTTGAGGAAGCGCACCAATCCGCCCGCCGCGGCAATTTTGAGCACGAACTCAGGCAACGGCTTGGCCTGGAAAGACCGCCCGGTGGTGCGGTCGAAGATCTCGCCGCTGGTCAGGTTCACCTCCACCTCGTCGCCCTCGTTGATCCCCGCAGCCGCCTCGGGGCACTCCAGAATGGGCAAACCGATGTTGATAGCATTGCGGAAGAAAATCCGCGCATACGACGCCGCGATTACGCAGCGTACCTGCGAGCCCCGAATGGCAATGGGGGCGTGCTCGCGCGACGAGCCGCAGCCAAAATTCCAGCTCGCCACCACCACGTCGCCGGGCTGCACGCCGGGAGCAAAGTCGGGGCGCACCTCGCAAAAAACCTTGCTCGCCAGTTCCCGCTCGTCAATGGTGATATTGAACCGGGCGGGGATGATTTCATCAGTATTCAAATTGTCTTCAAATTTCCATGCTCTTCCCATGATGTCCTCCAAGAAGCTGTAAGCCATAAGCTGTTAGCCGTTAGCCAGAATTGGTTTGGTGTTTTGCAGTACGCTTTCCGCTGATTTTCTCTTTCTTTCTCTGCGTTCCTCTGCGAACTCTGTACCTCTGCGGTTTCTGTTGATCTCCTTAACGGGCGCAGCTCAACCTTGGTAGATTCTCTTGCCGTCGTCCACCGCTGCGCCCCTACGAA
>JAEXTI010000043.1 GCA_023406965.1 Chloroflexota bacterium | reverse complement strand
CGGCGGATGCGCCTTTGCACTCCACGTAGAGGGGCTGAACCACCGGCTCAGCGTTCTTCCCAGTCGAGTAACCGCGCATCTGGAAGCCGGGGGCCAGGCGGTGTTTGCCGGTGCCGACGAAGACTGTATCGCAAGAAGTAGTATCGCCGCCTGTCTTGAGCGTGGCGGGTTGGTCAGGCGCCGCTTCCATTACAGACCAGTCGCCGGTGTCGTTGCGGATAGTGAGTTCGATGCGCAGATCGCCCGCTCCGGTTTGCTCCACTTTGGTTGCCACGGCGCTCCAAACTTTTGAGGCAGCGTCTTCTTCAATGACCGGTTTTTCGAGGCCTTCTGGAACCACGATATATACACACGCGGACATAAAGATAAGATAGGCCAAGAGGGCGGAAATGAGAATCTTTCTTCGCGTCATTATGAATTCTCCTGTGATTAAGGCAGCGAGGAAGACATGCAGCCTATTGGCCCGAGCTAACGGCCGGGAGGAAGGGGCGGATGGTGGCTAACGCCAGGCTGTATCCGGGAGGCATATCTGTGCCACCGTCGACCGCGGTGGCGGCCTTTTCCTCTCCATCGAGTGATATGGCAATGTAATGGACGTAGCACTGCCGGCAAGGGTTGTGATAGGTGCTGTAAATTTCGTCGCTGAACCAGCCGTGCTCATCCGTGATGGTGGCAAGCATCTGGTCAATGGATGCTGCCTCGTACTGGCTTTCGGCTGTGTTGGTTCCGGATGTGGCCGTTACACGACCGTCGGGATAGATGGCATACAGCTCATCCACGCAATCCGGTCCGGCCGCGCGGTGATAAGCGATGACAGCGCCGCCCTGGATTAAGGCGGATGCTTCGTCTTCGCGGAAGGGAGGCACCACGCACGCCGCGGTTTCAGGCGTGGCAACGGTTTCAGTGGGGCGGAGCTGGTTGGTAAGGCTGACGACCACCAACGTCACCACAGCCAGGGCCGCGGCCCCCAGAGCCAGGCGCTGCCAGATGGGCATAGCTCGCCAGCCCTTGGCCTTTTCCGTGGTTTCGCGGCGGCCCTTTCGGTTGGCCAGGACGGTTTGCACACCAATGAAGACCAGGGTGAGCACGCCGATGACGATTTTGGTCCACCAGGAGCTGAGTGAGCCGATGAATTGGATGAGGACCTGCGTGACGGCCAGCACCAGCACGCCAAAGAGGGTGCCGAAGACGTAACCGGAGCCGCCGGTGAGCATGGTTCCGCCCATGACTACCGAGGCAATCACGTCCAGCTCGAAACCGGGGGCATAAAGGCCGTGGCCGGAGAAGACGAAGACACTGAAGGCCAGACCGGCCAGCGCTGAGCAGAAACCGTTGAAGGTGTAGACCAGCAGCTTGGTTTGATCCACAGGAAGGCCCATCAGGCGAGCGGACTGCTCGTTGCGTCCTTCATTACCGCCAATGGCGTAAATTGTGCGTCCAAAGCGGGTGTATTGGGTGATGAAGATGGCGACGCCTAAAAGGAGAAAGGCTACCACTACCGGGATGGAGATGTGGGGTGCGGTGGCGCCTTGCGCTTCGGTCAGTTCTTTCAGGCCGGGGATGAGGATTTTGGTTTTTCCGATGATCTGAAAGATGCGATCATTGATGGTGACAGCGTCGTCGCTGATGAAGAAGCACATACCGCGGGTGAACCACATGCCCGCCAGTGTGGCAATGAAGGGCTGGACCTTAAGTTTGACGATGAATGTGCCCATGACAGCGCCCAGGGCAGTGCCCATTGCCAGCATGAGCAAGATGACCACCCCCGGGCTAACGCCCTCACGAAGGAGAACCGCCGAGGCGACCGTGGTGAGAGCCACTACGCCGCTAACCGAGAGGTCGATGCCGCCGGTGAGGATGACCAGGGTCATGCCCACGCCGCTGATGAGCATGTGCGCGCTGTTGCGGAACAGGTTGAAGAAAACCTGGGGATTACGCATACCCGCGAAGAAATAAGCCCCAACGCCGTAGGCGACCAACGCAAGCAATGCGGTGGAGAACATGGGGATGAACTTGCGGTTCTTGGAGAAGAAGTTGCCTAACCAGCGCTTCATGATCTCACCTCTTTTTGGGGCGCGCCGATTCTGCGAACCCACCCCTTGACTTGTTCGGAGTAGAGGAGGATGACCAGAATGACGACGACGGCTTTGATGGCTTGAAGCGCAAACGCGGGAACGCCAAAGGCGTACATGGATTGGGTGATGGCCTGCATCACCAGGGCGCCGATCATGCTGGCCAGCAGAGAGAAGCGCCCGCCGGACATGGAGGTGCCGCCGATGACCACAGCCAGGATGGCGTCTAACTCGGTGGTGAGGCCGATGTTGTTGGCATCGGAGGTGCGGATGTTGGAGCTGGCGACCAGCCCGGCGATACCGGCGCAGAACCCGCAGAAGGTATAGACCATCAGTTTTAACTTCTGCTCGTTGATGCCACTAAAAAAGCTGGAGCGGAAATTGGTGCCAACGGACTCGATGAACATGCCGATGGCAGTCTTGCGGGTGATGAGCCAGGTGAGGGCGAAGACAAATGCCACAATATACAGTGAAAACGGCAGGATGATCCAGCCCTGCCCGATGTAGGCATAGGGCTTATAGGTGATTTGAACGCGCAGGCCGTTGGTGATGAGCTGGGCGATGCCGCGGCCTGAGATCATCAGGATGAGGGTGGCGACCATGGGCTGAATGCGCATGTAGGACACCAGAACGCCGTTCCACAGGCCGCACAAGACCGACACCAGCAAGGCGACCCCGATAACCACCCATAAAGGCTGAAAGGTATAGGTGGGATCGGTGACGAAGAAGACCTCGTTTTTGAGGGCCGAGGGGTTCATCAAGATGCCCGCCACCGAAGCGGCAATGGCCATCGTCGCGCCGACGGACAGATCAACGCCGCCGGTGGCGATAACCAGGGTCATGCCGATTGCCAGGATCATTACCGTTGAACCGTTGCGTAAAATGTCGACCAGGCTGCCGTGGAGATTCCCGTTACGGACTTCAATGTTAAAGAAGCCGGGGATGAAGACAAAATCAAACAAGAGAATTAGCGCAAGGGCGACGATTGGAAAGAGAAGCCTGCTTTCCGTAATGCGCCGCCAGGAGAAGGTTGATTTGGTTTGATTCTTCATGCCTCACTTCCTGCAATGGCGTGGATGATGGTATTTTCTTCTACCTCGCCGGAGAACTCGGCCACCTTCTCACGTTCGCGCAACACGACAATGCGATGGCTGGTGCGCAACACTTCTTCCAGTTCGGAGGAAATGAACACGCAAGATTTGCCTTCTTCGGCCAGGGAGAGAACCAGTTTTTGAATTTCTGCTTTTGTGCCCACATCGATTCCGCGGGTGGGCTCGTCGAGAATGAGCACGTGAGGGTTGATGGCCAGCCAACGGGCCAGGATTACTTTTTGTTGATTACCGCCGCTAAGGTTCTTAACCGCCTGATCGGCGGATGGCGTGGCGATATTTAGTAGTTTGATGTACCTGTCAGCAATCGCATACTGTTCAGGCTGGGTGAGAAATTTGAACCAGCCTTTGCTGGCTTGCATGGCCAGGATGATGTTCTCGCGGACGGTCAACTCATCGACGATGCCGGCGGCTTTGCGATCTTCGGGACAGAGTGCAACGCCGCGTTTAATGGACGCAAGCGGTGAGAAATCGTGCACCGGTTTTCCCTGGAAAGTCATCTCACCGTTGTCGGGTTTATCTACGCCAAAGAGCATGTGGGCGGTTTCGGTGCGGCCTGAGCCGAGCAGCCCGGCCACCCCCACCACTTCTCCGGCGTGCAGTTCGAGATTGAGCGGCGAAAGGGTGCCGGAAAGGCCCAAATCGCGCGTTTCTAGCAGCGCTTCGCTATGAATATGCTTACTGCTTTCGAGCTTGATGGCGGACATCTCGTCCAACTCGGCCAGGGTGCGACCGATCATCTTTGAGATGAGGCCAACGCGGGTGATGGAAGCTGTATCATAGGTGCCGACCAGCTTGCCGTTGCGCAAAATGGTGATACGGTCGGAAATTTCAAAGATTTGGCTGATGAAATGGGTGATGAAGACGATGCCAACGCCCTCATCCCTCAGCTTGCGCATGACCTTGAATAATTGGGCTGTTTCGTGCGTGTCCAGGCTGGAGGTAGGCTCGTCAAGAATGAGGATTTGGGCAGAGGAGACGTATAAGGCGCGGGTGATGGCGACCATCTGTTGGATGGCGACGGTGTACGAGCCCAGGGGTTGGGTGACATCGATGGAGACGCCCATCATGCGCTGGAAAGTCTCGGAGGCCAGGGCGTTCATTTTCTTCCAATCGATGCTACCAAATTTGTGTGGTTCGCGACCGATGAGGATGTTTTCGGCAACGGATAAATTGGGGCAGAGATTAACTTCCTGGTAAACGGTGCTGATGCCTAGCTCTTGGGCGTGGCGGGGTGATTTGGGACGGATGGGCTTGCCATTGAAGAGGATTTTTCCCGAGTCCGCGTGTTCCACTCCGGTGAGGACTTTCATGAGCGTGGATTTGCCCGCGCCGTTTTCGCCCACCAGGCATAGAATTTCGCCTTTTCTCAAGGTGAGGCTGACATCGTCGAGGGCCTGGACGCCCGGAAAGAATTTGCTGATTCCTTCCATGACAAGAATGTTTTGATCGGGCTCAGACATGCCTGGCTTCCTTCGGTTATGGGTGATATTTGGGTAATGAGATGATAAATAGTGAAGATTGATTATTTTGCAGGATTGGGAAGCGATGGAATTCCATCGCTTCCCAATTTATTAAAGCACCACTGTCTGCTGGTTTCAAGAGCCAGAGCTCAGCAGACTTGCTGCGCAAGGTTTTTAGTACTTGCGACCTGCGGCAATATCCTTCAAGTTGGGGTCATCAGCGTAGAAGACGCTTTCCTGGGAGGGGATCCACTTGGGCAGGGTTTCGCCATTGAGGGCGGCGAGGGCAGCTTCGTAGACCTGGGGAGCCAGGAGGGGGTTGCATTCCACGGTGACGTTCAGGGTGCCGTCGAGCATGGCCTGGAAGGCGCCGGCGGTGGCATCCACGGAGATGATCTTGACATCCTCAGCGGGCACGAGGCCGGCTTCTTTGAGGGCTTCGATGGCGCCAAAGGCCATTTCATCGTTCTGGCCGAAAATGCCCTGGACATCTTTGGTTTCCTTCAGCCAAGCCTCAGTGACCTGCTTGCCTTCGGAAACGCTCCAGTTGGCGGTCTGGCTCTTGGTGATGTTGATGCCGCACTCGGCAGCCGTCTCACGGAAGCCTACACCGCGATCGATGGCGGCGGAAGCACCCACGTTGCCGACCAGTTCCCACACGTTCTTGTTGGCGCTGCCTTCGAGCAGCTTGCACATTTCGCGACCAGCCTTGCGACCTTCTTCAACGAAGTCGGCGCCGATGAAGGTCACGTAGTAATCTTCGAGGCCGTCAATGCGGCGGTCGGAGAGAACAACCGTCTTGCCGGCGGCTTTGGCGTCTTTCATGGCCTGTTCCCAACCGGTGACCTCAAGGGGTTGAAGCACGATCACGTTGACTTCGGGATCCTCGATGAACTGTTGGAACCCGGCAACCTGCTTGGCCAGATCGTTCTGGGAGTCGTAGAATTTGAGGTTGATGCCCAACTGCGTAGCGGTTTCCTTGAAGGAAGCGCTGTTGGCGGCGCGCCAGCCACCCTCAGAACCGGTCTGAAGGAAGCCGACAACCAAATCGGCATAGGTGTAGACTTTCTTGGCAGGCACGTCTGTGGCGGGCACAGCGGTGGGGGCGGCGGGGGTCGCTGCGGGAGCGCAACCCACAAGGCTACCAACAAAGACCAACATCACGACGAGCGCGAAGAAGACCTTCGAGATTTTCATCTGCTTTCTCCTGATTCAATTTTCAAGCGGATAGAGATACTGTGAACGTTCCCGGGATACTATCAATACAATACATCTTCCACATGGAGAAATCTATACATTCTCTTTTGTGGTAAGTTTGAAATATCATCTCTTAAACCCACAAAAGAAAACGGTTCCTGGATGAGAGTAGTTTTCTTTCGATAATGGTTAATTTTCTTGGGAAAACCCTGGAAAAGGGTGACTGCTCAGCCAGAGGTAAAAGATGTCCGAAATTAGCATGTGTGTGCGGTGCTTCGCCCCACCAAACACTAAAAATTCGGGGCTTTTCTACCAGGGCCTGAGTAGTAACCTTTAAAGTATTAATACTTGCGTGGGGACAAGATCTCTGCGGCAGCATACGGGAAGAAGATGCCCTCGTGGGAAGGAACCCACTTGGGCACGCTCTCACCGTTGATCACCTTGAGGGCCAGCTCAAAGAACTGCGGTCCGAGCAGCGGATTGCATTCGATGGCGGCGTTTAGTTTGCCGGCGATCATGGCTTCAAAAGCGCTGCGGGCGGCATCAACGGATATGATTTTGATGTCGATGCCTGGCTTGAGCCCATGCTCTTCGATTGCCGTGATGGCGCCGAGAGCCATATCGTCATTATGGGCATACACTGCGGTTATCTCGGTGCCATGTTCGTTGAGGAATTTTTCCATCACCTCGCGACCGCGGGCACGGGTGAAATCACCGGTTTCGGAGCCGATGATTTCCATTTCTGGGTAATTTGCCAGAATTTCACGAAAGCCCTGATAACGGTCGTTGGCGGGGGCAGAGTTGATGGTGCCGACCAGTTCTACTATTTTGGCCTTTCCGCCGGTCAGATCCGCCATCACGCGGGCGGCGTTGCGCCCCTCTTCCAGAAAGTCGGAGCCCAGGTAGGATACATAGAGATCATCCTGCACGGCTGCGCGACGGTCGACCAGGATGATGGGGATGCCGGCGTTTTTGGCTTCCTGAAAAACTTCGCTCCAGCCTGTTTCGACGATGGGCGAAATGCCGATGAGGTCAACTTTTTGGACGATGAGTTTACGGACGGCTTCGATCTGTTTGTCCTGGTTTTGTTGGGCGTCGAAGAAGTGCAGTTCAATGCCGAGATTTTCGGCAGTTTCTTTAATGGAGGTGGTGTTGGCGGCGCGCCACTCGCTTTCAGCGCCGAGCTGCGCGTAGCCAATAATTACATCGGCGTAGGTTTTCTGAGTCGCGGAAGCGGGAAAGGTGGTTGGGGGAGTCGCTGTTTGGGCGGGCTGGCAACCGAGGGTGCCCAGCAGTAGGAGTATGGCAATAATTGAGAGAAGTGCACGCGGCGTTTTCATGTCGGGCTCCCAACGGTATCAACCGGTTCGGGTAAGGATGTGGCGCTGTAGCCGTTGGCGCCGGTTTCGGGAACCGCGGGAATCACCAGGGTGACGCGGGTGCCAGTGTTGTATTCGCTCTCCACCGATAGGCCGTAGGGTTTGCCGTAGTAAAGCCAGATGCGTTTGTTGACATTGCCTATGCCAAAGCCGCTTTCCATTTTTATGTCCCCCGAGTCATCCGCGAGTTCGGCGCGCAACTGGGCCAGCTTCTCGGGGGTGAAGCCGATGCCGTTATCTTCCACTTCGAGCAGAATTTCACTGGCGCCTTTGCGCTTGGCACGGACAATGATGACCCCGCCCTGGCGTTTGTTTTTAATGCCGTGATAGAGGGCGTTTTCGACCAGGGGCTGCAGAATCAACTTGAGGACTGTGAAGTGAGTCACTTCGGGGTCCATGTCGATGTGGAAATCCATGATGTCACGATAACGCATCTTTTGAATGGTGAGGTAGTTGTTGGTGCGCTCGACCTCTTCGCCGATGGTGATCCAATCCATGCCTTTGCTGAGGCTGATGCGAAAGAAACTGGAAAGCGCGCTGACGATATCGACCACCTGGCGGGTCTTTTTCGCTTCTGCCATCCAAATGATGGTGTCAAGCGTGTTGTATAGAAAGTGGGGGTTGATTTGGGCTTGCAACGCTCGCAGTTCGGCTTTCTTGAGATTTTCCTGCTCTTTGATTTTTGAGTCGAGCAGTTCCTTGATTTTGCCGATCATGATGTTGAAACTCATGCCCAACTCGGTAATCTCGTCCACGTTTTCGCGGGTGACGAGGGCTTGCAGGTCGTTTTTGGTGATCACCGTGGTCACATCGTGCAACTTTTTGATGGGAATGTAGATGCTGCGCGAGAGGCTCCAGGCAGCGAGGACAGAGAAGGCCAGGGAGGCGCTGATGAGCACGATGGCCAGAATTTCCCAATTGACAAAGCCTGCCCGAATGACCTGATACTGACTTTCGGTTCGTTGCACTTCGAAGATGGCGTAATCCTGAATGACTTCTTCCAGAACGGAGGTGGCAAAGTGGATTTTCTCGAGGAGGGCCTCATTTTCGCTTGCGGTTCTCTTGTTCTCGATCTGCATGCCCATTTGGTCGACGTATTCGGTGATGGTCAACATGGTGCGGCGAATACTTTCGAGCTTAATCTTCGCTTTGGGCGAATCGGTATTCACCATCATTGTTTCAAGTTTGGCGTTGACTTCGGAGATGAGCACATACTGGTTGCCATCTTTGAAATCCACCTTGCCGGCGACAATTTTCCACATTTCTGTGTCGATATCGGTCTTGATGCTGCCACGAATGCTGTTAGCCGTGGTGATGTTGGTGATGATGGAGTCGTAGCGGCTGCTGTAACTCAATACCTGGGATACCAGCATAGCATTGGCTGTGCCCATGATGAGGATGACGATACACAGGGATAAGAGGATCTTGACGCGAATGGACAAATTGATCCCGGCGATGGTGTCGGCGAAACGGCCGAGGAACTTGAGCGGGGATTTGCTGGTGGATTGCGCGGCGGCGCGCAACCTGGTCAAGATCGATTTTTGAGGTGGATGAGTAGAATCTTTAATCACGATGGGCTCTACGGTTATTCATCTTTTCTAAAGGCGCGGAAATCAGTGGGAGAAAGGCCGGTGTTCTTTTTGAACGCGGCGCTGAAATAGTGCGGGTCGTTGTAACCAACCTGCCGAGCAATGTCGATGGCGCGAAGCGAGGTTGTCCTCAAGAGCTGCCTGGCTTTCATGATCCGCAATTCGGTAAGAAAATCTTTGAAGGTCTGACCGCACTCCTGGCTGAAAACCATGCTGAAATGGCTGGGAGAGAGGTTTACACGGGCAGCGACATCGGAGAGGGAGAGGTCGGGGTCCATGTAGTGTTGCTCGATGTGGCTTTTGGCCTGGCGGATCATGCCGACGTATTGACTGGAGGCGCGGCTGTCGCGAAAAGCGATGGCTGCGGAGAGGATGCGAAGTACTTGCTCTTT
Source organism: Chloroflexota bacterium (assembly GCA_023406965.1). The sequence goes on along the minus strand of JAEXTI010000043.1, from coordinate 7,453 downwards.
GAGTTGTTCGAGAGTGTGAATTTGGGTCAAAGTGGTCTCAATGGTGTTCAGTTCGGGAATGACCTGATTCACTTCGCCCCCCAACTCCTCGATCAGCTTGACCGCGGCACAAACGACATCTACGAAGACGTAGTTCTTAAGCAGGGGAGACTTGAGAGCGGCTTCGTTGAGCGTAGAAAGATAGTTGTCAAAGAATGCTGCGATTTCTTCTTTGCTTCCGCAGCGCATGTAGTTATCGCAGGCGGATTTGTCCATTTTGAGCAATTCTTGTTCAATGATGGCAGGGGTGAGAGGATCTACTCCGGTGGTGTTGTGAACCTTTGACAAGGCCTCGATGAATGAAAGGGAGATATCGGCGATGCGACGCTGGACTGCGCCAATCCCAATGGCAAGCCGGTAGCGGGTGGCGCCGAGGGCTTTTTGAATTTGAGCCAGGAGCAAGTCCTTGTCTTCTTCCAGGTGTTCGGGGAGGTTGCCTTTCATCAACAAGATCAGCTCGTCCCAGTCTTTGGAAAAGAGGAAGACATCCGGGTTGTTCCCGACCAAATTTTGGACGATTTCGCGAGCATGTTCGTATTCGCTGTAATCGAAAGCCTCGGAACGATCATCCAGTTCGGTTTTCAGGATGACGACTCGATAGCAATGCGCGGAGAGATCCATCCCCAGAGATAGACCCTGGTCGATGGCATCTGAAGCAGAGATAGCGCCGACGATTAATCTGAGCAGAAGTTTTTCTTTGAGCAGAGATTGATTTTCTTCGATCTGTTCGCGAAGCCTGTGCTGATTTTCCTGCTCGTGTCGTTCACGGTCGAGTTGCGCGGCGATTTTTTGGAGGGTTTGATGGAGGTTTTGAACGGTGACGGGTTTGAGGAGGTACTCGGTGACGCCCAGTTCGATGGCTTTTTGCGCATATTCGAATTCGTCGTGACCGCTGAGGATGACGATTTTTACGCCAGGCATCCGCTCACGGACGATTTTGGCGAGCTGCAACCCATCCATGAAGGGCATTTTGATGTCAGTGATTAAGACGTCGGGTTTGGTTGCCCGGACCAACGGTAACGCCATTTCACCATCGGCTGCATCGCCGCAGAATTCAAAACCGTAGGCTTTCCAGTCGACGTTATCGCGAATGCCTTCGCGGGTTACGATTTCGTCTTCGACAAAAATAACTTTATAGGGCATAACAGACCTGCTTTGGGATAACGGTTAAATTCAGCCTATTCATGCGAGAAAAGGTAGTGAGTATGCCACCGGCCTACCCTTTTAGTATATCCCGTTCCTGGAAAGTTGTTCAACCACCTGGCTAAGACGGTTTTCGTAGAAAATGCGGCGCTCGTTATCGCCGACGTGGGCAAAGTAAGTGACGTTGGCTTTGTAATGCTGACAAGCATCTTCGGGGTGGTTGTTCGCGATGGCGAATTCTCCCATGCTGTGGTGAATCCAGGATACGCGTTCAAAGTTCTTCAGCTCATTGAACAACTCGATACTTTGATTTCCAAGACTTTGGGCTTCGGGATAGTTCCCGGCTTTTTGCTCAAGCACCATCAGACCATTAAGGCATAAGGCCTGCCCCCAATGATTTCCCGCGGCGTTGAAGGTTTCCAGGCTGGCCTGGTAAGCAACCTGAGCCAGCGTGGTGTCAAAGTCGCTGAAGTTCATCTCATCGGCCCAGATCAACTGGGAGAGGGCTTCGCCCCAGCGGTCATTGTTCTTCTTAAATGTCACAAAACTCTGCCGGCACAAATCCAGTTTCTGGTCTGATTCCAGGCCGGGACCGCGGCAAAGCATAATCAGCGTATATGCTTTGGTGGTGGTGTCGGGCACAAATTTGGCTAGCTCGAGACTCTCACTCAATAGTTGATTTTTCTCGTCCGGGCTGCTTTCGAGCGAAAAATGGCGGACGGCCGAGAGGATCAAGGCGAGCAAGCCGCTGAAGAACAGGCGCTGTTCATTGTGTTGCGAAGTGGGAAGTGAGGCCAACCGGGAGCGGAGGTTCTGCTCGATTTCCGCAAGGATGGCGAGCATTTCCCTGGTTTCGACACGCTGGTTGTTCATCTCGAAAAACAGAATGACGGCGGGGCAGATGCATTCCAGACGTTCAAATTCTTCCAACTGGAGGAGTTCGCGCAGCGCAGCGCGGATGTTGAGGGTTTCGGACCTTAAATCGGCGAGGGCGGCAGCCTGATCGCGGCCTTTCAGTCCGGCGAACATCTGGCAGATCCAATCGCTGAAAAAGAGGGCGTGCGCGGTACGAACCGTGGCGAGAGCGGCCGGGTTGGCCAAAAGCTTTTCTTGGGCGTAGTGCTTGAGGACAGGATGGATTTCGAAGCGCCCCGATTCGTTGCGGCGAATGAAGGATTTATCGACCAGAACGGAAAGAACGGGTAATGTGGCTTTGGTAACTTTGACTGCGGCCTCTCGCTGGAAGCCGCCGTGGAAAACAGCTAGCCGGGCAAAGGTATCTTGTTCTGGGGTGGTGAGAAGCTGCCAGGAGGTTTCAAAGACGGCGCGGAGTGTTTGGTGACGTTCAGGAACGTTGCGCCAACCGGCGTTTAGAAAGTCGAGGCTGCGCTCGATCTCGTCGGCGATTTCATGAATGGAAAGCAGTTTGACCGAGGCGGCAGCCATCTCAAGGCCAAGCGGCGTGCCTTCGAGCATCTGGCAGATGCGCGTAATAGAGGACCAATCGGAGCCGTTCTTATACCCGACTCGTTCGGCGGCTTTCAGAAACAGTTGAACAGCCGGGAAGTTGAGCACGTCGGTGGTGGTTTGATCTGCGGGGAAGGATAGACCGCCGATCTCGATAACCCATTCGCCGGGCAGGTTGAGCCGCTCGCGAGAGGTGACGAGCAACTTCGCGCCAGGAACGGCGTTCATGAATTCGGCTAGAAATTCGGCACAGGAGGAAAGCTGCTCGAAGTTATCCAGGATGAGTAAGGCGCTCTTGCCGGTGAGGTAGCGGGCGAGTTGAATTTGCGCATCGCGGGCGGATAAGCTCATGCCCGGTTGGACGAAGAACGAGTAGCGGATCGCTTCGGCGATAGCCGAAAGCATATCGCCAAGGCACGTGACAGACGCCAGGGCCACGAAATACGCGCGGCTGTTGTACGTGTGGCTGCGGCGAGCGGCCTCGATGGCCAGGCGAGTTTTTCCGGTGCCGCCAATGCCTACCAGTGTGATCAACCGGCTAGCGGGGTCGTCCAGCAGCGACTCGATGTGCTGCAACTCCGCATCGCGCCCGAAGAAAGGAGTTCCGGGGACGGGCAGGCTGGGAGGAGGCTCGCTGGAAGCAAGCGCGGGAAAATCTGAAGGCAGGTCGGGGGCAAGCACCATGAAGAGGTGTTCAGGTTGGCTTAAGCCTTTCAAGTGATACTCGCCCAGATCGGAGAGGGTTATGCCGGGAGGGACTTGGCTGCCTAACAATTCCTCGGTGGCTTTTGAGAGCAAAATCTGGCCGCCGTGGCCGGCGGACATGATGCGCGCAACGCGGTTTTTGGAGTGTGAGACGGCATATTCATCACCACCGGGGTCGAGCGCGGCTTCACCGGTATGAAGACCCATGCGGACCTTGAGGGGGCCTAATTCGTTCCAGGGGGCTGCCAGTAAACCACGCTGCGCGGCGACCGCAGCCTGGAGCGCCTGGGCAGCAATGGGAAAGACAGCCTGGAAGGCATCTCCTACAACCTTGAAGACTATCCCGCCGTATGCCTGGATGGCCTGGCGCAACACGGAGTTGTGAATCTGCAATGCAGCCGACATTTCATTGGGGCGGCCTTCCCAAAGCGGGGTGCTGCCTTCAATGTCGGTAAATAGAAAGGTTACCGTGCCGGTTGGTAGGGAAGATGATTCCAAGTTGTGCTTATTCCGTTGAGCCAATGGGTAATGGGCGGGCCGTTACCAATCCACGCCAGTTTCAGTATAACTTAACCTGGAAGTGAATTGTCAAGCCGATTTTGAGTTCATTGGGAGTTGGCGCGAAATTGCTCAGGCGGGAGGGCGAGCGCAAGGTTTATAATTGGCATAGATATCTGGATTTTGTTCAGGAGCGTTTTATGCAAGATAAACTTCAAGAACTGAAAGCACGGTTGGCTGAAATCGTGGACATCGATATGGCAAACGCGGTGTTGGGTTGGGATCAAAATACGTGGATGCCGGGTGGTGGAGCGGCTGCGCGCGGGCGGCAATCGGCAACCCTGGCGAAGATTTCTCAAGAGAAGATGACAGACCCTGCGTTGGGCAAGCTGCTGGATGATTTGCTGCCCTATGCCGAGAGCCTGGACCCTGATTCCGATGATGCTCGCTTCATCCTGCTGGCCAAGCGTGACTATGACCGAGTGGTCAATATTCCGCCAGAGTTTGTTGGGAGAATGTATGAGCATATGGCGGATACCTATCAGGCCTGGACTGAAGCCCGTCCGAAAAATGATTTTGCGGCAGTACAAAGTAAACTCGAAAAAACACTGGAGTTCAGCCGGCAGTTCGCTGAATACTTCCCGGGTTATGAAGCCATTGGTGATCCGCTGATCGATCTATCCGATTACGGCATGAAGACGGCTGAAATCCGGCGCATTTTCGCCGAGCTGCGCAAGGAACTGGTCCCGTTGGTGCAAGCCGTGACCGAACAGCTCCCGGCAGACGATTCGTGTCTGAAACAATACTATGCTCCAGATGCGCAGTTGGCATTTGGACGCGAAGTGGCCGCGCAGATTGGCTATCAGTTCGATAACGGGCGGCTGGACCAATCGCCGCATCCCTTTACGACCCGGTTTTCGATTAATGATGTGCGCATCACCACGCGCATTCAGGAGAAGGATTTCAACGATTCATTCTTCTCGATTGTGCATGAAGCGGGACACGCCATGTACGAGCAGGGTGTGGATCAGGCGTATGAAGGCACGCACCTGGCAAGCGGAACCTCGGCGGGCGTGCATGAAAGCCAGTCGCGGCTGTGGGAAAACCTGGTTGGACGCAGCCGGGGCTTTTGGACATATTACTACCCGATTGCGCAGAGGCACTTCCCTGCTCAGTTAGGAAACGTTTCGCTGGACACCTTCTACCGGGCCATCAACAAGGTGCAGCGCTCGTTAATCCGCACGGATGCCGATGAATTGACCTACAATCTGCACGTGATGATCCGCTTCGATCTGGAGATGGACCTGCTGGAAGGCAAATTGGCGGTGAGGGATCTGCCGGAGGCCTGGCGCGAACGCTACCGGAGCGATTTGGGGGTTGTGCCGGAAGACGACCGGAACGGTTGCATGCAGGATGTGCACTGGTATGGCGGGTTGATCGGCGGAGCTTTCCAGGGGTATACCCTGGGAAATATCATGAGCGCGCTGTTCTATAACCAGGCGGTGCGAGACAACCCGCAAATTCCGGGCGAAATGGAGCAGGGGCAGTTTGCAACGTTATATCGCTGGCTGCGCGAGCACATCTACCGGCACGGGCGCAAATACACCGCGAATGAGATTGTAGAGAAGGCCACCGGCGGCCCGATGGTGATTGATCCGTATATCGCTTATTTGCGCGGCAAGTACGGCGAGCTTTACGAATTGCCTTGAGCGGCCTGGTGGAAGCGGCGCGCCAGGTATGGATGGAGCTTCCACAAAGCAAATGGTAAAAAGATGAGCAATCCCAGCCCGGCCAGAATCAAGGCCGGGCTGGATAATTCAAAGCGGCTGGAGGTGAGCTCCTGGTTGGAGACGTTGACAAGGAAGATGGCTTCCAGGTCGATCAAACCGTGGACCAGGATCAAACCGACGATTCCACCGGCGTGACGGCGGATCAGGGCGAAGATGAGACCGAAGAAGAGCATGGTTGCCCCGATGAGCAAGCCATGACCGAAGACGTGCCAGAGCACGAAAGCGATGCTGGAGCCCCAGATCGCCCAGCGCTCGCCACGCCAATCCAGCAGGGCGCGATAGATCAAGCCGCGGTGGAGAAATTCTTCGGCCAGCCCGACCAGCCCGATGTAGAAGCCGATTTTTCCAAGGATTTGCAAAAAGGTGAACTCGGGGCGCTCGCCGGGCCACTGTACACCCAGGAGGATGAGCAAACGGGCCAGGATGAACACGCCTCCATAGGCCAGGCTGAGCCAGATGCCGCGGCGGTTGATGCCGAGCTGGTCCCAGTTCCAGCGGCGCAGGCCGATGAAAAGCGCGCCTGCCAGGACATACAAGTAGACGACAACGTTGGCGATGTCGGCGGCTGGGCCAGTGACATTCGGCCACATCCAGAGGTAAGCGGGGATGGCTGGAAGGAAGAGCACACCCACTTCGATCAACGCTTTTTGCCCTGGGTGAAGCCTGTGCCACATGTCATTGCTCTGGTTTTTCTGAAGGCACTGCTTTCATGACAGGGATAGGATCGATTTCGTCGTTGAGAATTTTTTGCCCCATCTCCTCGCCATATTGAGCCAGAAGGGGAATGTTTTCGGGTTGATCCATTTCAATGGGCTGCATGAGATCGACCTGGAAGCGGCGGAAATCGAGTTGCTCGAAGAGGGAGCCCACCAGATGTACCTGCTGGTCGTCGGCAGTGTGCATGAAAGCTCCCAGGATGGGCCCCAGCCATTGCCAGACGTAGAACTTATCGGCCTCACCGGGCTGGAGGTAGTGGGGTGAGCGACCGGTTCCCAGGCTGATGAGGGTGGTTTCGGCGAGATCCCATTCAAGATAGTACTTGGCTTCGTAGGCGGCTACATAGCACGGATTGGAATAGGAGCCGACGCCGCCATCCACATAGCGACCGGCGACAACCGGGAAGTAGGTGGGCACGGAACTGGAGGCCAGCACGGATTGGACGACCGGCCAGTTGGCGTATTCGGTCTTCCAGGGCTTGATGAAGCGGGTGCGGTTGGCGACGAGGTCAAAGGCGGTGATGACAACATCGATCTTGGGCGAGGCGTTCCAGAAGTCGCCCATGACACGATTTCCCATGGCGCTGACCAGAGCGCTTTCCAGCGGCTCGTGAGGATAACGGTAGCGGGTGAGTGGAAATAGCGCAGTTCGCCAGCTTTTCTGAAAGATGGTGTTGCCGAGCTGGACGTAGAGATCGTACATTTGTTGGGCGGTCAGGCCGCAACCTATGCCGGCAGAGATGATTGAGCCGGTGGAGGTACCGGCTGCCAGTTGAAAAATCTGGTTGCTGGGCAGACCCAGGTGTTGTTCGAGGATGGAGAGGGCTTTGGTGACAATGACGCCTTTGATGCCGCCGCCGTCAATAGCGATGGCTACGTTCTTACGGAAGGGTTTCACAATTCACCACCTTTCAATCGATAATCGGATACGATTCGTCAATATAATTGTAATACTTTATGGTCGAGAATTAACACAAGACCTGGCAGGTTTCGAAAAACCTGCCAGGTCTTGTGACGGTTCAACACATCTTAAATCGTAACTGCTCAGAGGGTGAGAAAAACGCCTGAATTTGAGGTGTATGTGGGGTGCTTTGC
>JAEXTI010000216.1 GCA_023406965.1 Chloroflexota bacterium | reverse complement strand
GGAAAGCCAGCACCACCATGGCTTCAACCAGACGGGCTGCGAGAATGCGTGAGCCGAGTTCGTCGCCGACCTCTGCGGTGCGCCCGACGAAGGGCTCTTCCTGGCTGATCTTCATCCACTGGCTGGCTAAGATGTAACGCCAGATGAGGTCGGGGTAATAGGCGATTTGAGCGCGGATGGCAGTCAGGCCCAGGTCGTCATGCCAGACACCGCCGGTGGTGAGGGTGAGCAGCTTGTGCTCAGAAAAGGTCAGCCAGTCAGCGGTTGAGGGCGGGGTGCGCGTGTCCCAGCCGATTTCTTTGGTGAAGTAGCCCGGCAGGGTCCACAACTCCACCAGATGATCAATCTCGCCGCCTTCCGCCTCGGCCAGGTGGCGGACGCCTTCTTTATCGGGCTCGCCAAAGTGGGTGGGGTAACCGCAGAAGGAGGACGGCAGCCCGCGGCGCAAGGCCTGGTCGACGGCGGCGCGGGCAGGCTCAAAGCCATCCTCGGGGAGGAACAGCACCATGCGCGGCCCCCACATATGGTCGCGCGAGCGGGCATCGTCGCAGCCAATGACATCCGAACCGTAGCCGATGAGCGCGGCGCTGTGGGGCAGGCGAGGAAAAGACCGTTTCAGGATGGGTTGGACGGCTTCGTGGTAGAAGCGGCGACTCAACTCCAGGCCCGAAATATCTTGTGGCGCGGGCTCACTCATCCCCGCCGCCCTCATCTCCGCCGGCGGCAGCGGCAGGCTGGTCGATGCGCACCACCTCGCCATGAACGTTGATGACGACGCGAAAGCCCATCATGCCCATATAAGCCCGGCCTGATTCGGGAATGCCGTTCTCCAGAAGCTGGTCTAACTGCTGGTCAATATTCTTGAGTTGGTTTTCGATCATGGCGCGGCTAAAGATGTCGTCCTGGCCGAGCATTTTGGCGGTTTGCTCGCTGAGAATGTCTTCGTGACCGCGGACCTGTTCGCGCATGGACGCCAGCACCTGGCGGTCGACTTGTTCTGAGGGAATATGTCGGCGAAAACCTTGATCGTCGACTACGTAGCAAGGCTCGTCGCCGACGTAGGCTGTTTCAGCCAGACGGTCGTATTCGTCGATGACCAGCCCGGCAAAAAGAGGTTGGCGAGGCATAAAAGCTCCTATTCGGTAATCTGAACACATGAGCCGTGATTACCGGCCTATGTTGATTGTGACTACGCAGAGAGAGGGGGAAGTTGGGTCTCTTCCACTTTTGTCTGAGCAGTTATTGTTTATTATAAGGCACTGCGGGAATCATTCAACGCCTTGCAAAAAGATTAACGAATTTATGATATTTGTGAGGATATTTTCCCCCCAAAATACCGAAGATTCAAGCCTCTTTTACTCCAGGGTTTGACGAGTTAGTAGTGCACGTTCACCAGGGTGCCTACCGAGGCCCAATCGAACAGCCAGCCGGCTTCGTCGGTTTGCATGTTCACGCAGCCGTGGCTCATGGGCGTGCCAAAATTGCTGTGCCAGTAGGTGCCGTGGATGCCATAACCCTTGTAAAAATACATGGTGTAGGGCACATCGGGAAGGTAATAACCGGGACCGGACATATCGGTATAGCGGTATTTCACGTACACGCTGAACTCGCCCGTCACTGTAGGGTGTTGCCAGGTGCCTGTGGAGACGAGGAATGAATTAACGATGGTGTCGCCTTCGTAAGCGTATAACCTTTGCTCGGTGAGGTTCACATCAATCCAGCGACCGTCGGCTGAGATCGGCGGCGGGGGAGGCTCGGTGGGAGGCACTTCCGTGGGGATTTCGGTGGGTTCGGGAGTAGGAGTCTCGGTGGGAGTGGGTGTCTCGGTCGGAGTCGCTGTGGGCGTGGGTGTGAAAGTGGGGGTAGGCGTGAAGGTGGGTGTCGGCGTAAAAGTGGGGGTGAAAGTGGGGGTGAGCGAAGGCTTGAACAACATGCCGACGGGGCGTTCGACCGAGGCGCTGCGTGCAAACACGGTCCAACCGTTGTTGATGCTGAACAGGGCGGTGAGGACAAGTAGGAGGATGACCGCGGCGCCGGCCAGGGCCAGTAAGGGGCGGGAAGGTTGGGGTCTGGGTCCAACCACCACCGGCTGGGTGGCTTCGGCCTTGCGATGCAGGGGCATGGTGTCGCCCAATACTGGCGGCGGGGTGAAATAAACTTTGGCGGTGGTGGGGGCAGATTTGCGCAGGCGCTGGGCCGCCCAATGCATTCCCTTGCGAGCCTGGGGGCTGGACGGGTTGATTTCCAGGGCGCGCTGCAGGTAGTTCACACTGGCTTCCGGGGATGCCAGGGCGGCCAGAATCAACCAGGGCTCTTCCAGGCTGGGGTCCAGACGAGCGGCTTCTGAGGCGTAACGCCGGGCGGCCGCACGGTCCTTGCCACGCAAAGCTTTCCAGGCCAGTTGGATGCAGTCTTGTGCCGGAGTGCTCATGGCGTTACGGGCTGGATTTCAGTCGCGGGAACATTTTCGTTGCGCACGAAGCAGAGAATGCCCTCGGCCACCCCTTGGGCGATCAGGTCGGGCTGTTCAGTGAGGATCTGACGGTCCAGATTGAGGAAGCCAGTCTCGATGATCGCTGAGGTGGTGTCGCTGTGGATTTCGCGGAAGGCATGATAATCGCTCATGTCGATGGTAATGGTGTTGTAATGGAAGGGCAGGTTGGTGACTGCCTGGTAGCGCTGGGTCATGCAAGTGGTCAGGCGGGTAGCCTTTTCGGGGTAAACAGTGGAAGGAGCCGCGGCGACTTTGAAGCCGGTGGCCTGATCATTGACGTACTCGCACGAGTCGTTGTGAATGGAGATGAGGGCCATGGCCTGATATTCAATCAGGCGGGCGTCAAATTCTTGCAGCAGGTCAACGTCGTATCCTTCGCGCACCAGGATTTCTTTTACGCGGTTGGCGATTTCGAGGTTAACCTTTTCTTCGGTCAGTCCATCGGGGCAAACCGCGCCGGGGTCGTTGCCCCAGTGCCCGGCGACAATACCAATGCGCGGGCGAGGGGAGGGGGTGGCAGTAGGGAAGGTGTTTTCGAGACTGGTCTGAGGCTGGAGGGACAGGAGCATGCGGTCAACCAGGTTGCCAGAGAAAAGGTTGTCGGGCGTCCAAAGGGTGAATAGGGTGGCGAACAGCACCCCAACACCGATCACATTTTGCATCAGGCGCCAAACACTGGTCTGGGGGTACGCGCTGCGCCGGCGACGGCTGCGCGAGGGGGAAATTCGGGTGAGTACAGCTCGTTTGTCCATTGATTAATGATACTACCTTAAAACAGGCGTGGATAGCAAGTGATTACACATGACTTTTGCAATCCTTCAGGGTTGATGATACCATATCATCCAAAGCAGTCCCCGGCGTTTTGAGAGTTGCCGTGATCGGCGCCGCATTTTGGTATCGTAGGGGGGCATTCATGAATTGCCTCTCCAATACCAAAATACAGGGTTCTTCACGCCCATTTCTAACGGCCCCTCTTGACTCGGGATGTGGCTTGACAGTATAAAGAATAAAAAGGAGCTTCACTGAGCCAATGGACAACGATGCAAGATTCTTGCCTGAATTGCTGCGCCAAAGCATGCGCCATTGGGTGGCGGGCGTGACGGTGGTCAGCTCGCAATACGGCGAATTGCGACACGGGATGACGGTGAACTCATTTACCTCGATATCGCTGGACCCACCTTTGGTGACGGTGACGTTGGCGAACGATACCCGTACCCACGCCCTGGTTGAGCAAGCCGGGTGGTTTGGAGTGAGCATCTTGAGCGAATTGCAACAGGAGCTGTCAGACCGGTTTGCGGGGCGCATTCCAGAAGGCGGCGACCGCTTTGCTGGGGTGGAAGTGGTTGAGCGAGCCGGGCGGGTACCGTTGATTTCAGGGTCGCTGGCCGGTTTTGAGTGCAGGGTGGTTCATCGGTTTCCGATGGCCCATTCGACCCTGTTCATTGGCCAGGTGGAAGATGTCTGGCACGGTTCGGAAGAACAACCGCTGGTGTATTGGAATCGGAAGTATCACCGGATGAGGGATTGATGGACACTCGTTTGACGGATGAAGAACGGGCCTTTTTACTGCGGCTGGCGCGCCAGTCGATTGAGGCCGCCACGCAAGGGCTGCCATTGGCCGAGTTGGACCTGGCTCAACTGTCACCCAGCTTGCGGGCAGAAGGAGCGACGTTTGTGACGCTCAGCGATGCGCGGGGCGACCTGCGCGGCTGCATTGGCGCGCTGGAAGCTTATCAGCCGCTGGCATTGGATGTTCGAGAACATGCTATGGCGGCGGCGCTGGATGATTATCGCTTCCAACCGGTGCAGGCGGGTGAGGTGGCCAGGCTGCACATTGAGATCTCCCGGTTGACGCCGCCCCAGCCGTTGAATTACGACCGCCCTGAGGAGTTGCCGGCGCGGTTGCGCCCTGGTGTAGACGGGGTAATCTTGCGGGATGGGTTCCGCCGGGCGACTTTCTTGCCGCAGGTGTGGGACAAACTTCCCGACGCGGAGGCCTTCCTGGGCCATTTGTGCCAGAAGATGGGGACGGCAGGAGATTTGTGGCGGCGGAAGCTGCTGTCGGTAGAAATTTACCATGTGGAAGAATTTCAGGAAGAAAAGTGAGTTGTTTTCACAATAAAACAGCGGGCGCGAAGCGCCCGCTGTTTTATTGTGAATGAGTATTGGGGTTAGCGCTGCAGGCTGACGGCCGAGCGGTACGCCTGGCCGATCATGTGGGAACTGATCAAGGTGCCGTAGGCAGCGGTGGCAAACACGCCAACCGCACAGGCGATGGCACCCAGGGGTGCGATCAAGCCAACAATGATATTGCCTAGAATGATCATCAAGTGAGGGCCGGGGGCCGCGCGTACCAGACCAAATACCTGACCAACATTGAAGGCTGCGCCCAAGCGCCCAGAGGCCAGGAAGTTGCCGGTGGCCGCGGGGATCATCAGGGCCATCAAGATGGAATAGATCAAAACCAGGCCGCCGCAGCAGACAGAAAGGATGAGGGTAACAATAGACAGGGTCTCTTCACTCATTTCAGCAGAAACGCCGATGATGGGGAACAGCCAAATGGGGGTCGCAAAGAGGATGGCGGGGAGGGCGTAAACCAGCCCGATGATCGCTGCTTTGAACCCACGGCCAAGGTGCTCACCGAACTCAATGTCGGGCAGGGGAATATCTCTTTGCCCCTGGATGATGCGTTGAGCGACAGCCAGGCTCCAACCGACCAGGTAGAGTTGGCCAACGATTGGGATGAGCGAAATGAGGGCTGCCAGGAGCACCTTTTTGACCCAATCTGGATCTTGGAATACATAAGAGAACGCTCTGCCGAAGTCCATCTTTAACTCCTTCTCAGAATGAAATGATAGGGCAATCCTGAAGGCTGCCCGGACGACCTAGAAGTGGACGTACTGATCGACTTTGATGACGAAGATTGTGGCGTGGCGGGTACCCGGCTCGGAGGTGGGTGAGACGCTTTGGCGGATGACGTTGAGGGCCGGTTCGACCTGTTCGTCCTCGCAGCCGACCATGAGGGTGGTGTTGCCACGGCGCCAGAAGCCGCCCGTCGAAGCAATCATTGTGACGCGGAATCCGGCTGCGGTCAGCGACTGAGAAACGGCATCGTGGTCAATATCACGCAGGATGGCAATGATTAGTTTCATGGCTATATCTCCTCGTAGTGCTCGACATCCAAAGCAAAGATCGTGGCTCCACCCACGGTGACGGGGGTAGGGGTAGGCAGCGGCAGGGGCGCGCTTTCCAGTGGCACAGCAATGAACTCGACGCGCTGGCGGCAGTTTTGATTGAGGACTTCGCAGGCGGTATCGTGCATTTCATCCGGCAGGCCGATGATGAGGGTGGCATTGCGGCGCCCTAAAAAGCCGCCCGTGCTGGGCAGGCGTTCAACAACTAGGCCCAGTTTGGCCAGCGCCTCACGCGCAATTTCCGCATCCTGAGACTGGACCACCGCGATCATCATGGTTTCTTGATCTGGTTTGTGAACAGATTTTTCAGTCATAGGACCTCCTTTGGCGAACTCGTCAGGTAAGGCTGATTTGGTGTGGCCCCGGCCCAGTGAAGGATAATGGGGTGACGCCAGGGAGTGTTATGGTGGTTTGGTCACCTTTTCGAGTTAATACTATCGTACGATATTTTACCGTAACTGTCCACGGGAAAGGGCATGAATCGCGCACCCAAATTTCATCAGGGGTCAAACGATCTATTCCGATTAGGCGCAGAAACAGCCCGGCGGGTGAAATTCCGGCGAGATGACCGCGTTCTCCACGCACTTGCCCGGTTTTGGCCTCGTAGTACTGGTAAAAGGTGCGTTCGTTCTTCAAGGCCAGGGCGGCGGCGTCCATCAGGCAGGTGAACACCTGGGCGGCTTCCTTGCGGTAGCCATAGCGCAACATGCCTTCGATGATCCAGACATTCCAGGGCAGGCCGATATAGGTCAGTTCGGGCGGACCACCCAGACAGCTTTCGCCGGCGCAGGTAGTGAACCCGGCAGGTGAAAGGAATTGGGGCAGGAGAGTTTGCTCAATCAGCTCGGCGGCGCGCTCGGGGGAGGGGATTCCGGCCCAGAGGGGCAGGAAGAGGCTGAGATCCGTCTGGCTCAAATCGACGGCGCGCAGGCGCCCGCGATCCTCATCCGACAGGCCCTCGATTTCGATGCGCTCAACCCGCGAGTAGACCTGGCGCGAAGTGACCACGCCACGGCGGCGGCTCCAGGTGAAACTGCGCGGGAGCAGGGTCTCCTCAACAGGGCGATTCTTGGTATCCAATCCGGCCAGGCGAACGATGACTGCCCGGGTGCCTTCGCCAACGGCGTCGATGTGAAGGACGAGCCGCTGGGCCGAACGCAGCCGCTTGTGAATGGCAAAGTCGCCGCCGCCAGAGAATTCAAACAAGGTGCGCCCGTTGAGGCTGCGATGCGTGACGGCATCGCGGTAGCGGTAAAGATGGGCCTGGGAATCCCAGGTTTCATCGACGGCTTCGCGCAGACGCGCAATGGTCTCCTCCAGCCAGGCCAAGTCGTCGGCGAAATCCTCCTCGAGATGGGCGGCGCGGGCCAATGTTAACAGGTTGGCGCATTCGCGATACAGCATGGCTGCCAGGGCCGGGCTTTCCACTGTGCTGATTTCTACCCCCTGGGCGCCTGGATTCCAGCGGTCAAAGAGGGGCAGGGTGTCCAGGCCGGTTTGCAAGGGATGGTCCCATTCGGGCAGGCCGTCCTGGTCACGATCGTGGAGCGGAGAGAGCCACAGTCGTATAAAGCGCAGCAAAGCCGGCCAACGCGCGGTCAGCCATTCGGGACTGACCTGGGTGGGGGCAATGAGGCTGGTGAGCATGGGGGGAGCCAACTGTCGGGTGAGCTGCCCGCCGAGGCCGGGCTTCCAGTCGATGAAGCCGGAGTCATCTTGTGTATGGAGGTAGTTATCCAGCAGGTTCAAACCGTGCTGCGGCGCGCCGGGCAGAAGCTGTCCGGCCAGGTAGGCGGCTTCCTGGACGGGCTGTCCACTCCACAGGTAGGGGTAATCGCTGCCGTCCTCGCGAGCGGCAGCTCCCTGATCGATGCGGCGAGAGAGGACGATGGAGGGCGCGGGAAGGGCCTGGGTGGAGGTGTGCCACAGGCTGAAGGCAGCTTTTTGCGCCAGGGACAGGGTGGCGTCCCAATCGGCCCGGCCCGTTTCAAATTCGACCGTCTCGGCGGCGTTGAGCAGCTCACAACGCGCGATTTCAGCCTCCCAGGGGCGAGAGGCGGTGGCGCGGGCCAGTTCCATGGCCTCGGTGGTGCTGGGCATGGCCGCCACGCTCCATTGGAAGGTCTGCGTGGCGCCGGGGTAAAGCTCCAGTTGGGTGGTGAGGCCGGGGTAGGGGCCTTTGGCAGCGGCGGGGCCGCCCGAGAAGAAACCAATCACAGCCAGCTCGGCGGTTCGACCTTGCAAAACGGTACTGTACTCGAGAGTCTGGGCAACCATACCCTCACCCCCGCTGAGCGGGCTGAGCAGGCCGGACCATTCCAGGCGGATGTTGTGGGGCAAGATGCTGCGGTTGTGGAAGGTGAAGCGCCCGGCCAGGGCGGAAGAGACCGGCACATGATATTCGGCAGTCAGGTTGACGCCGTCAAAGGGTTCGCAGGTCAGGGAGATGTAATTGGGGTAGCAGCGGGTGACGACCGGCGGCTGGTGAAAAGAGGCCGGGTCGGTACGCGTTTTGCCCAGGCGGGTGAAGGAAGGGAAAAACTGCATCAGGCGGGCCCTCAAGCCGAAGGTGGTTTGCACAGCCAGCGCGGGTGGCTCGCCCAGGCCTGGGTTGATTTCCCAAATGATGTCATTCACATAATCGGTGGGGGTGATGCGAGCGTCGGCAGCCAGGGTCAAATGACGCGGGTCTTCAGCGGTGAGTTTCCATGTACGCATACTAATATTGTAACAAAGAATAGGGGTAACGGCTCAGCGCGGTTCGGTTATTCGAGAACTGCTGTCGTAAGGGCCGCGGTAATCTGGCGAAGTATGGAGCAAATAAGCGGTCTACAGCGTTAAGGTACTATAGGGTAATCAGAGGTTTGTTTGGTTTGGAACGACCATTCTTGGGGAACCAGATCAGTGCTCTTTGGGAATTGCCGAAAGATATGCTAGAATGAGGCCAGCGAGGTAACATAGACCTATGGACAACTCCGAAAAGGTGCCGCACGACGGCGAAGAGAATATCGAAAACACCGCTGCCAGACGGCTGCGCCGGTTGATTGAGGCAGGCGAACAAGAGGACCTCGGGCAGGATTTACCGCTCCAGGCTCCCCAAGAGGAAGCTGAGCCTATCGAGCCTGAACCTGAATTCGATCTGGAGGCGATACCGCCCGCGTTAACGGATGATACCCTGGTGATGGAACCCCAGGAGAAGCTACCCGAGGAAACGCTGGTGTTCGCGCCGGAAGGCGAGGAGACTGCTGCCGGACCGGTGGAAGAATCACTTGCCGATACGCAGGTGTTTGAACCCGAGGAGGCCGCTTCCCAAACTGCCGCAGTCGAAGCGGCGACGGCTGATACGCAGGTGCTTGAGCCAAAAGAAGAAACGCCCGCGAGCCAGTACAGCGAAGAGCCAACCCAACCGCCGCCCAGCCTGGCGGCGACCCAGGTGAGCGAGCCAGACCCCGGTCAACCGAAGCCCGACCCGGAAGCAACCATTCCGCCGTTTACCACGCAGTCGATGGATTGGAATACGTTGCCGTATCAAAGCGGGCAGGCCGCGCAGAAAGCCCCGGACCCGGTGAGTGGAACGCCCTTTGACGATCGCACATTCCCACCTCCGGCGGGCGCGACTCCGCCCAGCCGCCGCATTCCCAATACTCAGCCTTCGGTTGGAAGGCCG
>JAEXTI010000018.1 GCA_023406965.1 Chloroflexota bacterium | reverse complement strand
TTTTTTTGTTGGATATCTTGAGAAAGGAGCAAAGGCGCATGGTAAAGGAATTTGCAATTGTCACCTCCACCCCGTGGCTGGTCACCGAATCCGATTTCGGTGGCGTTGTGGGTGTTCCTTGTCGTATTGCGCCTGTTTGCCGTTAGGATAATCTCCTAGAAACCTTCCGGCCACGGGTGCAAGACAGACCCGTGGCCGGTTTTTATTTCAGCTCGTAAGGCCACGAGTCACGGACCGTGGCCTTTTTGTATTCTTTGGAACCTACACTTGGAGTTTGAGATGGACGCGATCACTGTCAGCGATGTGTATAAAAAATTCAGCAAGCCCGCCGACTCGTTCTGGAAGCGGATGCTCAATCGTAACCATGTCGGGAATGGTAAGAACGGCAACGGCAGCAACGGAAACGGGAAGAACGGCGCTTCGGCTGAGAACGGGCACCTCCCTTATGTCGTCGCTGTCGATCACGTCACCTTCAGCGTTCACAAAGGCGAGATTTTTGGGGTGCTGGGCCCCAATGGCGGCGGGAAGTCGACCCTCATCCGGTTGATCTCCACGCTCATGCTGCCCGACAGCGGGCGGATCGATGTGCTGGGGTTCGACGTGGTGCGCCAGCCGATGAAGGTGCAGGAGCGCATTAACCGGGTCTCGGTGGAGGCCAGCTTCTTCAAGAAGCTCTCGCCGATGGAGAATTTGCTCTATGGTGCGCGCCTCTACGGCCTGGAGGCTGGAGATGTGCGCAAGCGGGTGGTTGAAATTCTCACCCGCCTGGGCCTGGAAAAGCGGGATATCTACAACCCGATGGAAGAGATGTCGCGCGGGATGCAGCAAAAGGTGGCTATTGCCCGGGCGCTGCTTTCCAGGCCGGAACTGCTCTTGCTGGACGAGCCCACCACCGGACTCGACCCGCGCTCGAAGCGCGAAGTGCAGACCGTTATTCGCGAACTGCGCGATCAGGATGGAACTACGATGATCTTGACGACGCATGATATGACTGAGGCGGATACGCTGTGCGACCGCATAGCGATTATGAATCATGGGAAAGTCATTGCGCTGGACACGCCGCAAGCATTAAAAGCAATGATCGTCTCGAAAAACGGAACGGAAGTAACCCTGGAAGATGTTTTCCTGGAATTGACCGGCTCGAAGCTGGTCAGCGAAGAAGAGGAACCCGTATGAACCACATACCTTTGTACGACGGCCGGAATATCCGGCTCACACCGATCGATCTTGAAAAAGATCCCCAAATTGTGGCGAACTGGACTTGCCGGTTCGAGATTGCCCGCCGCTTAAGCGACAAACCTGCCCATCCCTTGACCGTCTTCGAGGTAAAGAAGATCCTGGAAGGATGGCTGAAAGAGACCGAGAAGGGCACAGGCTCATACCTGTTCGCCCTGCGCGAACGCTCCGGCGACCGGCTGGTGGGCCTCATGCGCATCGCCGGGGTGGCCTGGGTGCATGGCGCGGCGACCTTCGACCTGGTGTTGGGCGAGTGTGACGATTGGAAGCAGTTTTCGCGCGAGGCTCTGGAAATGACCCTGCGCTACGCTTTTGATGAACTGAACCTGTTCCGGGTGACGGCGCGGGTGGAAGAGCACGACGAATTGGCCCAGGACCTGTACCGGGCGGCGCAGTTCTTCCTGGAAGTGCGCCAGCGTCAGGCTGTTTTCCACAACGGGCGCTACTGGGACCGCCTGTCCTTTGGGATGCTGCGGCCCGAGTGGATGACCTTCCAGTCGCAATTGTTGGAGGTGGCATAATGACCGCCTTCAACCTGGCTGGAGAGTTGGTGCGCTTATGCGCTGTGGATCTGGATAAAGATGTCGATATCTTGCTCGAATGGAGCCGCAACACGGAATATCAACATTTGCTTGATTCCGACCCGTCGGTCTTATGGACGACCAAACAGTCCCGGACCTGGCTGGAAGAGCACATCGACGAGATCTACATGTTTGCCATCCGCACGCTGGCCGACGATCGATTGATCGGCTTTGTTGATATGGATGGGTTTGACTGGGTGGCAGGTTCGGCCTGGGTAGGCATTGGTATTGGCGAGCCGGAGTATTGGGGCAAGGGCTACGGCACCGACGCCATGCGTATTTTCTTGCGCTATGCCTTTGCCGGGCTGAACCTGCACCGCGTCAACCTTAACGTCTTTGGGTACAACGAACGCGCGCAGCGTTCTTACCTGAAGTGTGGATTCCGGGAAGAAGGCCGCCAGCGCCAATGGCTGCTGCGCGACGGTCAACGCTGGGATCTGATTTATATGGGCATTCTCCGTGACGAGTGGGAGGCCCTGCAAAAACCGTAAAGGTGTGTTATGACTGCCTTGACTGTTCAATTTCGCGCGTCTTACGCGTTTGTGGAACGAAACTTTAACCTCATCAAGCGCTACTGGTCCTGGGAACTGGTCTGGCTGGTCTATTCGGTCGCCGAAAGCCTGTCGGTCAGTTTCATCGGTTTGGGCATGGGCGCCATTTCCGGCTCGGGCCAGCCTCTACCACAGGTGGACACCAGCTACTTTGTGCTCTACCTGCTCATCGGCACGCTGGTGTGGCGGTTTCTTTCCACCATTTTCTACTGGATCACCGACCTGATTAACATCGAGCGCTGGGAAGGAACCATTGAGTACACGCTCATGGCCCCCATCCACCGGCTGACTCACATGGCCGGACAGACCTTCTTTTCCGTGGTCTACAGCCTGCTGTTCACCGGCGTGATCCTTGTAATCACCGCGATGGTGTTCCATATTGACCTCAGCCGGGCCAACCTGCTGGGCGGGGTGTTGGTGTTGCTGGCGGGGAGTTTCTCCTTCATCGGCATCGGCATCATGGCCTCATCGCTGCCACTGCTCTTCCCCGAGCGCGGCTCGCAGATGACGCATGTCTTCGTGGCCTTGCTGCTGCTCATCTCGGGTGTCTATTACCCCGTGAGCGTGCTGCCGGGCTTCTTGAAGGAGCTGGCGGTGATCAGCCCAGCGACCTATGTGCTGGAAGGGGTGCGCCTGGCGCTGCTGGACAGCGCCCCCACCGGTTCGCTGTGGCGATTTGTTTGGCCCGTCTTGTTGATGGGCCTGGCCCTCATCCCGGCGGGGTTGTGGGTATTTGGGCAGGCCGAGCGCTATGCCAAGCGCAAAGGAAAGCTGCATCGTAATGGATAGTGGAACGTGGCTGGAAGGGAAAGAATAACCTTTCTTCACCTTGCAGGCAGTTCTGGATTGGAAAGATTGAGAGGATGATATGGCTACTTTGATCAATCAACAAACATTT
>JAEXTI010000166.1 GCA_023406965.1 Chloroflexota bacterium | reverse complement strand
CAGGCATCGGGCAAAGTGCTATCCGAAGCGTTTATGTACCGCTTCAACCCCCAAACTAAAGTGATTGGCGAATGGGTGCGCTCTGGTCGCATTGGCGAATTGCGCCAAATCCATGGTTGGTTCTCCTTCCTCCTCACCGACACAAACAACGTTCGCCTGGTGCCCGAATGGGGTGGCGGCAGCATTTGGGACATTGGCGTTTATCCCATCAGCTACGCCCAATTTCTCACTGGTAGTGCTCCTGACTGGGTAGCCGGCAGGCAAAGTCTCGGGCCAACCGGTATCGATATAACCTTCTCTGGCACGTTGCATTATCCAAAAGACATTGTCGCCCAAATTCACTCCTCCTTTGCCCTGCCTCACTCTACCGTCATGCAGGTTTTTGGCAGTGAGGGCTCGCTCACCATCGACTACCCCTTTACCGGCATGGATCTTCACCCGCGCTTCAAGTTTACTGATACCCACGGCAAAGAACACACGATCAAAACACCCAAAGGCAACCTCTACCGTTGCGAAATTGAGGGCATGGAAGACAACATCTTGGACGCGGCTCCACCGATCGTCACTCTCGCAGAATCTCGCAACCACATTCGCACGGTTCTGGCTCTCCTCGAATCCGCTCGCACACTCCAGGCTGTCCACCTATGATCGACCCCGCTCTGCCCCTCATCGATCTTCACCGCCACCTCGAAGGCTGTGTGCGGCTGGAAACTCTTCTGGAACTTGGAAACCAACACAACCTACCCATGCCAGCCTGGACGGTTGAAGGATTGCGCCCCTTTGTACAAGTCTCCGAGCCACAGCCCGGCGTGATGGCGTTTATCTCCCGGTTTGAGTGGATCACCAAAATCATGGTAGACGCCGAAGCTTGCCGCAGGCTTGCGTTTGAAAATGTGCAAATCGCCAGCGAAGAAGGTATCGATTATTTTGAGCTACGCTTCAGCCCCTGGTTCATGGCTGAAACTCACCATCTAAATCCCACTGACATCGTTGCAGCAGTCGTAGAAGGCACGCAGGAAGGCTCCAGGGCCTTCCATCTGCCCGTCAAGCTCATAGGTATCCTCAGTCGCACTTATGGGCCTGAGATATGCCAGAAAGAACTGGAGGCGCTTCTAACGCAGCGCGACGGCATCACCGCCCTTGACCTCGCCGGAGATGAAGCTCATTTTCCGGGCGCATTGTTTGTGAACCACTTTCGCCAGGCACGAGATGCTGGCTGGAAAGTAACCGTTCACGCCGGCGAATCCGACGGTCCTGCCAGTATCCGCCAGGCGATCCGGGAATTAGGAGCATCCCGCATCGGCCACGCCGTTCAAGCATTGCAGGATCCAGATCTGCTCAATGAAATGGCTCAGAAGTCAATTGCCATTGAATGCAACCTGACCAGCAATGTGCAAACCAGTACCGTCCCAGATTTTCCTCATCACCCCCTCAAAACCTTCCTGAAGCACGGTCTGCTGGCTACCATCAACTCTGACGACCCAACCATCAGCGCAATCGACCTGCGGCACGAATACGAAGTCGCCGCCCCGGCTGCCGGCCTGACGCAACCACAAATACGCCAGGCCCAAATCAATGCCCTTAAAGCCGCCTTCCTGAGTGATGCCGAGAGGGACAGCCTGATGCAGCGTGCGGCCAGGCGTGGATCACCCAACCCTGCCTCATGACCAACAACCCTACTACCGGTCCTTCGCTTCAATCCCTCGACGGAACTTTGGAACGCATCACCTTCCAAAGCGAGGACACTGGTTACACCGTGGCGCGGCTATCGGCCAAAGGTTACCCCCAAGAAATTACCGTGGTCGGTCCAATGAGCGGCATCAACGTAGGTGAATCCGTGCACTTGCTTGGCCACTGGATAAATCACCCTCAATATGGGCGGCAATTTGAGGTAACCACCTTTTCGGTAGCTTACCCAGCAACGATCACGGGGATTCAGAAATATCTTGGCAGTGGTTTGGTCAAAGGAGTTGGACCGGTCACCGCAGAACGCATTGTGGGGCACTTTGGACTTGAAACGTTGGATGTCATCGAATCTGAGCCGCACCGCTTACGAGAGGTTGCCGGGATTGGCGACCGCAAAGCTGGAATGATCAGCGCTGCATGGGAGGAGCAAAAGCAAATCAAAGAGATCATGATCTTCCTGCAAGGCCACGGCGTCAGTACCGGGTTGGCAGTGAAGATTTTTAAGCAGTACGGCCCGCAGTCCATTACCACGGTCAAGAATTCTCCTTATCGTTTGGCCAAAGACATCTACGGTATTGGATTCAAAACAGCCGACAAAATCGCCCGCCAAATGGGTGTCCCGGTAGATTCGCCCGACCGTTTGCGGGCTGGCCTGGTCTACACCCTCGGCAAACTCTCCGATGAAGGCCATTGCTTCGCCCTTCGTACCCAACTCACCGAAACCGCCGCCAAACTACTGGAGGTCTCAACCAAGAGTTGCGACGATCAGGTTGATCAGCAAATTCGCGAGGGTGAACTGATTGCTGAGGATGATGCGGTTTACCTGCCGCCATTTATGTACGCAGAACAAGGTACCGCCAGCCGTCTTCGTCGCATTCAGGCTTCCGAAAGAGATCGCCTGGCTACCTTCCGCCGCATGGATTGGCAGGCTGCCTTCACCCTCCTCGACCGTCAGGGGCCAATTCAAATGACCGAGCAGCAGAAATCTGCGCTCAAAATGGCCCTCACAGAAAAAGTATCCGTGCTTACCGGTGGCCCCGGAACCGGCAAGAGTACCATCACAGCAGGAATCATTCGCTTACTGCAAATGCGATCGGCAAGCGTTCTGCTCTGCGCCCCCACCGGGCGCGCTGCAAAGCGCCTGACCGAAGCTACTGGAATTGAAGCAAAAACCATCCACCGCCTGCTGGAATTCAAGCCCACCGAAAAATCTCCTTTTGCGCGTGACCAGGCCAACCCACTTATCGCCGACCTCATCATCGTGGACGAAGCCTCCATGATTGACTTGCTATTGATGAACCATCTGCTGGATGCGATCGAGATCGGTAGCCATCTGCTTCTGGTTGGAGATGTCGACCAGCTTCCTTCTGTCGGCCCAGGCAATGTGCTGCGCGATATCATCGCCAGCCAGGTTTTCCCTGTGACACGCCTGGAGACCATTTTCCGCCAGTCGGATGACAGCTTCATCATCGTCAACGCCCATCGAATTAATGCAGGCGAATCTCCCTTGTTTGAAAAGAACTCGCGAGATTTCTTCTTGTTCGCCGAAAAAGATGCCGACAAAGCCTCGGATTGGGTCGTCGATCTGGTCTCTCAACGCATAACAGCAAAATTCGGTTTCTCATCCGCAGAAGATATTCAAGTCCTTTGCCCCATGCATCGCGGCTCGGTAGGAGTCAGCGAATTGAACCAGCGCCTCCAGCTTACCCTGAACCCACCGGCTCCTGGAAAACCAGAAATTCGGCATGGGCATCGGGTATTCCGGGTCGGCGATCGTGTCATGCAAATCGTCAACAACTATGATCACCAGGTTTTTAACGGCGATTTAGGTCACCTTATCCACCTCGACATGGAAGAAAGTTCTGCTCAGGTGGAGTTTGATGACCGTACAATCGATTATGAGTTCGCCGAGATGGATCAGTTGGTACACGCCTACGCCATTAGCATTCACAAGTCCCAAGGATCCGAGTTTCCAGTGGTGGTCATTCCGATCCTCAATCAACATTACTTGATGCTTCAGCGCAACTTACTTTACACAGCCGTAACCCGCGCCCGGAAACTGGTCGTCCTGGTCGGCAGCCGCCAGGCCATTGGCATTGCCGTGAGCAATAACCGCATCGCCCAGCGCAATACGCGCCTATGCCAGCGGTTAACCAACTACATTTCGCCCCCAGCCTCCCAAGGCCTATACACGGCTTAATTGGACACTCACACACAAACAAGAACCTATGAATATCCTTTTACCCGCCCTTGGCATTCTCATTTTCATCCTGCTGGCAGCCGGTTACTACTTTTTCCGCGTCGCCTATTATCCTAAAGTGTTGGCCGTTCAGCGCACCTGGGACCTACCCATAGAACATGGTCATTTTGACCCAGATGAATACAAGTCCTGGGATCGCGAAGCTGTCACCATCGCTTCCCAATTTGGCTACACGCTATACGGTGAGTATTACCCGCTCCCCGGATCCAACAAAACGGTCGTCTTGAGCCACGGTATCACCAACAGCATCTATGGTCAGGTTAAGTACATGCCCATATTTCGCCGCCTGGGATACAACCTCCTTGCATATGATCATCGTTTTCATGGGCGCAGCGGCGGCTCGAGCTGCACTTTTGGTTTCTACGAAAAACACGATCTCAAAGCCGTGGTAGATTATGCCTTTACAAGACTGCCTGCTGGCGGCAAGGTAGGCACACAAGGCGAATCCCTTGGCGCAGGGATCACACTTCAACATGCCGCAATGGATCACCGCATCGCGTTCGCCATTCCCGATTGCCCATACTCGGACCTTCAGGCTCTCTTCGCGCTGCGTGGGCGACTGGATTATCACATCCCCCCCTTCCCGCTGCTCAACCTTTCCAATCTGTTCAGCCGCATCCTGCTTGGATTCACCACCCACGACGTTTCCCCTTTGAGAGATGCAGCCTCGATCATAGCCCCCATCCTTTTGATCCACGGGCTAGCCGATACATACATTCCCCCAAGGATGAGCCAAGACATCTTCGCAGCCCTGCCC
>JAEXTI010000085.1 GCA_023406965.1 Chloroflexota bacterium | reverse complement strand
GGAGCTCATCCGCGTCCATACGGGGCAGCCGGTAAATCTTCGCCAAATCCTCAAAAACTGATAAGAACCAGGCGAAAGAATCCGCCAGGGTGCCATCAAAATCAAAAATCACCAGTCGATAATTCATATCTTTTACCCGATTGATTACGTCTCAATAAATTCGCATTTCAAGTGGCTGCCGAGACACTTACAATTGCCTTTCGCCGCCGCCAAATCAAACCCGCCAGGCCGGGGTTGTATTATAATGCACTACTTTTCCAGAGAGGATCGAAATCATTGAATACCCGGACCAAACTTATTTATAATCCAGCCGCCGGAAAGGGCGCTGCCGAGAAGAATTATCCAAAAGTACAGGCAGCCCTGGCGCAATATAACCTGGAATATGATGTGACCTTCACCGAAAGGCCGGGGCATGGGCAGGAATTGGCCCGCCAGGCCGCCGAAGACGGCTATGATCTGGTCATTGCCGCCGGCGGCGACGGCACGGTTAACGAGGTGATCAATGGGCTGATGTTGGCGGACACCAACGGCAACGTTCGCCCGGCATTGGGCGTGCTGCCGGTTGGGCGTGGCAATGACTTCGCCTACGGTCTGAACATCCCAGCCACCCTGGAAGATGCCGTCCATGCGTTGGCGGAGAACCATCGGAAAAAGATGGATGTCGGTCACGTCAGCGGCGGCGATTACCCCAATGGGCGTTTCTTTGGCAACGGGGTGGGGTTGGGTTTTGACACCGTGGTGGGTTTTGAAGCCGCCAAGATCAAATGGCTGCATGGCGCGGCCTCCTACCTGGCGGCAATGGTGCGCACCATCTTTCTCTACGCAAAAGCTCCGGTATATGAAATTGTACTGGACGACGGGCAGCCCACTCAACAACCCTTCTTGATGGTCTCCGTGATGAACGGCAAGCGCATGGGCGGCTCCTTCTACATGGCCCCCCACAGCGATCCTGCCGACGGATACTTCAGCCTGTGCCTGGCTGGGAATGTGCCGCAGTCCAAGATCCTGGGACTGGCAACCAAATTCCTCAACGGCAGCCAATACGACCATCCCGCCGTCAACAAAGCGCAGGCCAAAAAAGTGACCATCCGCGCCGTGCAGGGCAGCATCCCCGCCCACGCCGATGGCGAAACCATTTGCACCGCTGGAGAGTCACTGAGCATCGCCATCCATCCCGCAGCGCTCGATGTGATTACAAAAAGAAATGAACATTAGCCCGCGAATTATCAACTGGTTTCTGAAACGCATCTTCCTGGTGGCCTGCCGGGTTCACGGCGACGACTTCAAAAAGGTACCTGCCAATGGCCCGCTGATTCTGGTTTCCAACCATGTCAACTTCCTGGAAGTACCCCTGGTGCTGGCTTTCGTAGATAACCCGCGCCTGACCGGCATGGCCAAAAAAGAAACCTGGGACAACCCCTTCCTGCGCTTCCTCTTCAATCAGTGGAAAATCATTCCCCTCGACCGCAACGCCGTGGACCGGGAGGCATTCCGAATGTCCTTGCAGGCGTTGGAAGAAGGCAAGCTGCTGGCGGTGTTCCCCGAAGGCACGCGCAGCAAGACCGGCAAGCTGCTGCCCGGCAAGCCCGGCGTAACCATGCTGGTTTCGCGCAAGCCTTACACCCTGCTGCCGGTGGCGGTGTATGGGCATGAAGATTTCTGGAAAAACCTCAAGCGCCTGCGCCGCACCGATTTTCACGTTGCAGTCGGCGAACCCTTCCGCATCGAGTTGAACGGCAGCGGGCTGGATCGCGACGCGCGCCAGGCCATGACCGACGAAATCATGTACAAAATCGCCGAATTGCTCCCCGAGCAATACCGCGGGCATTACACATTTGAAGAACCCCCGGACTACCGCTACGCGGTTGCGGCGTAACTACTCAGAGGTCGAAGAAAGTCCCCAAATTTGATGCACATATGGGGTGCTTCGCATCCCATATGCGCATCAAATTTGGCCCTTTTCCGGCTCTAGCTGAGCAGCTACTTTTAATGATCGTCGATGCTTTCCACCGCCGCCTCGATAGACTCTTTGTCGGTCGGCGGGGTGACCTGGGTCTCCAAACGGTGCGTTGACAGCTTATAATGCCCGCGCAAGTCGTCGCGGACGGTGCCTTTCCATAGAGGGACGCCATCAAAATAGGCGGCCCGGCCAATCATATGCGCTGCCACGGGCGCGGTGAGAAACAAGAACACGATCGTCGCCAGAGCACGAGCAGTAATCCCCCAATCCTGAAAGAAAACGACCGCACCCAACAGCACCAGCCCCGCCCCAAGCGAGCCTGCCTTGGAAGTGGCCGACATACGCAAGAACAGGTCGGGCATGCGCAGCAAGCCCAGTCCCGCCAGAAACATTAAGAAAGCTCCTACCAGGAACAGACCCATCACCAGAATTTCTCGTGCCATCAAGCCCTCCGCTCCAGGTAATAAGCAAAAGCCACCGTTCCAAGGAAGGTGATCAATGCCAGGATGATCGCCACATCCAGGTAAGCGGCCTGATTGAAACGCACGGCATAAACAACGATGAAGC
>JAEXTI010000008.1 GCA_023406965.1 Chloroflexota bacterium | reverse complement strand
CCTGTATTCTATGCACGGCTACCCTGTGCCGGCCTGGCATGCACTGGGCTTTGACGGGATGACCGACCCGCTGGCAGCGGAACTGCTGGCAGGGTATACGGCGGTGGCGCGCAGCTTTGGGCCGGTGTTATTGCAGGAATTTGGTACGATTGTCACCTTTGGTAAAGAGCAGCAGGAGAGTTACTTGCGGCGACTCTTGCCTGCCTGCTGGGAGGCGGGAGCCAACGGCTTTCTGTGGTGGTGTTTCCGGGATATACGTGCCGGGGTCAGACCGTATCTTTCTAACGGCTTTGAGGCTACGCTGGGGTTGGTGGATGAGCAAGGGCAAATCAAACCTGGTTTGCAGCCGTTTCTGGATTTCGCGCGCGGATTGCAGGAACGCCCCGCGCCGGATTTGGGTGATATTGACACCGCTGTGTTTGTTTCGAGCCAGTATTATCATCGTGACAATCAAGACTGCCCCGGGCACGAACCGGGTGGCGAGTCTGCCGGAATTTTGTTGGCCCGACATTTTCTGCGGCAATTGGGGCGCAGGGTGGGTTTTGTGCATGGGAATCCACCGGCGCCCACGGGCGTGAAGACGGTGGTAGTAGCGGGGGCACATCTGCGCGTAGACGAAGCTGAGGTTTTGGTCGAGTGGGTAAGGGAAGGCGGAACGCTGATCTGGCACGGGCCGGACGCGTTCAATTGGGGCCCGGCCTATAATGAACTGACCGGCGCGAAGCCGGTGCAATATCGCAGCAGCAAGCCGGCGCATATTTCATTGGGTGGGCATGGTTTTGAACTCGACACGTTTCCGCGCGGGCTGTGCCTGGAGGTACAGGCGGAGCGCGCCGAGGTGCTGGCCAAGGATGAGCGCAGGCTGCCGATGATTTTGAAGAATCGATTGGGCCAGGGCAAGGTGATTGTTGCGCTGCCCCAGGTAGAGGGGACGATAGCAAAGGTCAGCGCAGACCCGACGCAGCGCGAGGGCTGGGAAACCTTTTACAAGCTTATGCTGGAGGCGTAGCTTCGTCTTCGGGCAGGACGCGCTCGTAGAACACCAGCAAGGTGCTGCCGTATTTGCGCTGCTCGAACTCCACCAATTGGTTGAGTTCTTGCGGCGAATATTCCACCGGGTCGATCTGTACGATGACCCAGGTAGAGTCGTTCATCCAGCCGGGATGCTCGTCTACGAGGCGCAGGGCGCGCTCCCACATGCCTTTGTACTGCGGCGGGGCGATGTAGATGTAATCAAAGTCCCGGTCGGGTGTGCGGCCCAGGTAGGCGAAGGCATCGGCCAGATGGACCTGCCCCAGATCCTTGAGGTGGGTGGTTTCCAGGTTGGCGCGGATGGTGTCCACGGCGGCGCGGTGCAGATCCAGAAAGCGGCAATAGGCGGCGCCGCGACTGAGGGCCTCCAGACCAACCGAGCCGGTGCCCCCAAACAGATCGAGGAAAGAGGCCTCGACCACATCGGTGCCAAGGATGTTGAAGAGAGCTTCTTTGACGATGTCGGTGATGGGGCGGGTTGTGTCGCCGGGAACGTCTTTCAAGCGGATGCCGCGGGCTTTGCCGGAGATGATGCGGGGGTTGGCCATTCTATGCTCACATTTTCTTGACGAGTTTATTCAACTCATCGTCTTCTTTGCGCCGGTGTTCAAAGTAATCGACCATGAAATCGGAGCGGCGCAGGCGCAATGCCATAGGCGCTACCAGGCGCAAGTCATCCAGAGTCACCTGGGCACGGGCATCGGCGGCGGCGAGGGCGCGAGCGGCCTCGAACAGGGTGATCTCGGCGCGCAGCGAGTCGATGCGCATTTGCTGAATGATGGCGGTTCCAGCCTGGGTGACGGCGGAAGGGATTTCTACACGAGACAGGAGGTTTCGCGCAGCCTGGATTTCATCCCGGGCGAGAAGAGTCTCGGGTTGGAACTGAGCCACGGCGGCGCGCGGGTTCACGCGGTAAGCCCGTGAGCGCTGGTAGGCTTCGATGCGCTCGGCGGGATCTTCCAGCCCGTGGACGATCACTCGCAGGCCGAAGCGGTCCATGATTTGAGGGCGCAGGTTGCCTTCTTCGGGGTTCATTGAGCCTACCAGGTTGAAGCGGGCGCGGTAAGAAGCAGAGATGGTTCCGCGGCGAACGGTGTAGATGCCCGATGAAGCGGCATCGAGAATGGCGTTGACGAGGTCGTCATTGAGCAGGTTGACTTCGTCGACGTACAGCACGTTCAGGTCGGCGTTGGCCAGGATTCCTCGCTGGAGCCGGACGCGCTTGTGCGCTTCGGCTTTATCGTCCAGCCAGCCGACCACATCCTCAATACTGGCGTGCAGGGGCAGTTCAATCAGGCGGACCCGATCGGAAGTGGTGAGAGATTGCCCCTCGCCGAACTTGCGCGCACAGTCTGGGCAGACGGCATCCATGCCGCCCGACAGAATATCTTCGGGCAGGCAACCGTAGAAGCAATTACTGCGCTCGACCGAAGGCAGCAGTTCTACCAGGCTGCGGGCGGTGGTGGTTTTGCCGGTACCGCGCGGCCCCACCAGCAAAACACCGCTGACCAGGGGGTTGATGATGGAAAGGAGCAGCGCCAGTTTCATCTCTTGCTGTCCCACCAGGGCCAGGAAAGGGAAGGGCATGACGTCGGCCAGGCCGG
>JAEXTI010000087.1 GCA_023406965.1 Chloroflexota bacterium | reverse complement strand
TGACCAACTGGCGGGTTTTGAAATCGTGTTCGCCGCTAAAGTAAGAGCGCACCCGGTTGCGCAAACTGATGGCCTTACCCACATAAATGATCTCGCCCAGGTTGTTCTTATATATGTAACAACCCGGTCGGGAGGGTAGCGTATCAAGAATTTGCTGAATGTGTTCGGGAGTCGTTTTCATGCCTTGTAACGCGATTGTAATGACGGGGGAAATTAAAGTCAAGTTGCCATCTGGGGCAAGCCGACTTACAATTGGGGACACACTTATGAAAGCAACTCTTCACCCACTGGTATCCGCCCTCCTGGCAGCCACCGTGCTGCTTTCCGCCTGTACCGGGCCGGCGCCAACGCCCGGGCTGCCATCCTCGCCCGCAACCACTTCCACGCCGGTCGCGCCCACCGAGACCGCGCTGCCCACTGTAACCAAAACTGCCGTCCCCACCTCTGTGCCTACCATTGAAATCGAGCCCACTCCAGAACCGGAATTTGCCCAGCCCGCGGGGTGCCTGTCAGCCGAGGATCAGGCCGGGCTTTCCACAGAGCAAATGCTGGCATACGCCGATTCGCTGCTGGGTTTTTCCATCCCACTTTCCGAACTCAAGCTGCCGCGTGCGTGGAACGCGGCTGCTGACACAAACCTGACGCTAGAAGAGGGTGTGCTGGCGTTCGACGTAAACCATGTCCGCGAGGGCTACCGCTTGCAATATGCTCTGAACGCCCTGCACGTGGCCGGATTCGCGGCTTACCTGCGCCATAACGAGCGTGACGAAACCCACATCCTGGCAGTGTCACTCAACCAACCCCCGCCCGCCGCCTGGGAAGATTACATCTCCGCATACTGGACGGGCAAGGCTCCCGCGGGAGATTCAACGCTGCTGCCGGGGTTGCGCCTGACCCCCTGCGATTGGATGGTAGCTTCGGGGCGCGCGCCGGATTTGGAAGCAGGAACACTGGAAGCGGCAGACTGGTCGCAGCCCGACCTGGCTTCCGCTGGAGAAGCCTACCTGGCAGAGATGACCGAGGACGCCTTTGAAGTCGCTTACAAAATCGACTGGCTGGAAGGCGGCAAGACCGAATCCCCGGTGACGATGTGCGGGCCGCTAACCTGGTCGATTAACACCGACGCGCGCGCCTTCCCCCCCGGCTATGGCGAGTGGATGCAAGGACCGAAATCGTTCTGGCTGCCCAGCCCTTCTCTCAATGGGCGGCCCTGGTCGTTGTTCCCGGCGGACACCTACACGGTGATGAAAAACGAAGAACCGCTGAGAAAG
Organism: Chloroflexota bacterium; assembly: GCA_023406965.1. The sequence continues at coordinate 10,686 of JAEXTI010000087.1, read as the reverse complement.
TTTGATTTCAGCACCTTCCCGCTGCACTCCGGGGATATTGTTTACACGTACAGCGGCGGCGACGGGTTTGACCATGTGATGGTGGTGACGGATGTAGACGAGGATGGTCGCGTGTACGCCGTGAGCAACATCATCCGCTACCGGCCCATCAAGTGGTACTCGATTGAGCACATCATGCTGTACGATCCCGGTGACCCTCTGGCGGGGTACTTCTTTAATGAGTGGGCTACAGATTTTGTCAACGGGCGGACGGGACATGGGGGCTTCGAGGTGCTGCGCTGGAATTGGCGCGCAAAAGACATCAACAGAGAAGACGCGAGCTACACGGTGCAGCCGGGCGATACGCTGCCGCTGGTGGCAGCGCGCTGGCGCACCCCGCCGGAGGAAATCCTGCGGGCCAATGGGATGGAGAAGGACGCGCAGTTGAGCATAGGGCAAGAATTGGTCATTCCGGCGATGCCGTTGCATTAAAAGCAGAGCAGAGCGGGCGCAGGGGGAAGTGGTAAATATGGATATTTTGCGCATTCCCCTGCACCCCTACGAAGACACGCGGTTGTTTGTATCTTCCCACAGCCCCGCTTTTATGCTATCATAGACGCATGAACGCAACCGTGATGATGGGCAGTATGATGATGCGCGGAGAAATCCTTTTTCCGTTCTGTCTGGCTGCCTGAACCAACTCAAAACCTTTCAGCCCGGCAAGCGGCCCGCCTGCCGGGTTTTTTGTTGGAAAATTGAATGCTCGCGAGGTGACCTATGACCAAACCCGTCCTGATTGCAGTAGCCTGGCCTTACGCCAATGCCGAAATTCACGTCGGCAACCTGACCGGCTCTTACCTGCCGGCTGATATCGCGGCGCGCTACCACCGCCTGAAGGGCAACCGGGTGTTAATGGTCTCCGGCTCGGATGCGCACGGCACCCCCATCACCGTGCGAGCCGATGCCGAAAACGTACCCGCCGAAACCATCTACAAACGCTTCCATGAGGGTTTCCTCGATCTGTACCAGCAGCTTGGCATCACCTACGATTTGTTCTCCTCCACGCACACCGACAATCATTTCCGCGTGTCGCAGGCCATTTTCCTGTCCTTGCTGGAGAACGGTTTCCTCTACACAGCCACCGAAAAGCAGTGGTTTGCGCCTTCGCAAAACCGCTTCTTGCCTGACCGTTATGTAGAAGGCACCTGCTACATCTGCGGGTTTGCCGGCGCGCGTTCCGACCAGTGCGACAAGTGCGGTAATCTGCTGGACCCGGCCTTGCTGCTCGATCCGCGCTCGAAAATCGACGGCTCGACACCCGAATTGCGCGAAACCGAGCACCACTACCTGGATTTGGGCAAGCTGCAGGAAGATGTGGTGGACTTCCTCAAGACCCGCGAGTCGTACTGGCGGCCCAATGTGCTGCGCCAGTCGCTGGGACAAATTCTAGCCAACGGGCTGCGCGGGCGGCCCATCACCCGCGACCTGGACTGGGGCATCCCCCTGCCGCTGGAAGGGCGCGACACCAAGCGCCTGTACGTGTGGTTCGAGGCCGTTATCGGCTACCTCTCGGCATCTATCGAATGGTCCAAGCTGACCGGACAGCCGGATGCCTGGCGCGACTGGTGGGAGAATCCGGAAGCGCAGGCCTTCTATTTCATTGGTAAAGACAATATCCCCTTCCATGCCGTCATCTGGCCCGCCCAACTCATCGGCACGGGCACGCAGTTCAACAAGCACTTCGGCACAGCCGAAAGCGGCAAGAAGCTGACCCTGCCCTATGACGTGCCGGCCAACGAGTTCATGAACCTGGAAGGTGAAAAAATCTCAGGCAGCCGCAACTGGGCGGTGTGGGGCCGCGATTTCCTCACCCGCTACGATCCCGACCCGCTGCGCTATTATCTGACGACGAACATGCCTGAAACGCGCGACGCGGATTGGGATTGGGAAGATTTTTACAAGCGCAACAACGATGAACTGGTGGCTACCTGGGGCAACCTGGCCAACCGCGTACTGTCCTTCACGGTCAAGCAATTCGAAGGCAAGGTACCCGAGCCCGGTCCGCTGACCAGCCTGGATGAGGAATTGATCAAGGCGGTGGAAACAGGCTTTGAGACCGTCGCCGCCGAGTTGGAAGCTGTGCGCCTTCGCGGCGCCCTGGGCGAAGCTATGCGCCTGGCTTCCGAGGTCAACCGCTACCTGGACGTGACCGCCCCGTGGAAAGAAGTTAAGACCGATCGGGCCGCCGCAGCGCGCAGCGTCTATACGGCCCTGCGCTGCATCGACTCGCTCTCCATCCTGCTGGCGCCGTTCCTGCCGCATACCAGCGAAAAACTGCATGGCTATTTCGGTTATACGCAACCGCTCTTCGGCACGCAGTACACCGAGACGGTAACGGATTCGCTGGGCGAGCATACCGCTTTGCGCTACAACCCCGCCCCGGAAGGCGTCCGCTGGGTTCCCAGCCAGTTGCAGCCCGGGCAGGTCCTGCAGCAGCCGTTGCCGTTGTTCAAGAAGCTGGATCCGTCGATCATCGAGGAAGAGCGGGCGAAGTTGGGCAAGGGGTAAGAAGCTGTAAGCCGTCAGCTATCAGCCAGAGATCGGCGCAAATTCCGGTCTGTTAACCGCTGTCCGCTTCGGAGGTCTGTAACATGACCAGTCGTTTGATGAACCATGGAATCCGAGAGCCCATCGAACAAGCCGTCTCGGAATACTACGGGAGTACCTGGCAAGTTCACACCTGCCAGAATCTTAATGATTTAGCCTCGCACCACTGCGCGCTGCTTTCAGATGGCGCACATACGGTCTTCGCCAAATTAAGTGAAGCGGCGAACGGACTGGATCAATTCGAGGTGGAGTTAGCCGGGCTGCGCTTCCTGGCAAAAACTGCCGGCGTGTTAATCCCCGCGCCTATCGGCACTGTGCCTGTGGAGGGCGGAGTGGTCCTGGTGTTGGAGGCAGCCAAGGAAGTTGAGCGGACCCCGCTCCGTTGGCGGCAGATGGGACAAACCCTGGCTCAAATTCACCAAATTAAAGGCGAGGTTTTCGGCTTTCCAACCCAGGGCTACTTTGGACCTTTATACCAGGACAACCGACCGACAACTGATTGGCTGGAATTTTACACCGAGCGCCGCCTGTGGCCGCGGTTCATGGGCGCAATCGACTCAGGGCATCTGCCCACGGATGTAATTCGACAGGTTGAAAAACTGATCCACCGGTTGCCCCGACTGGACCTGCCCCAAGCAGCGCCTTGCCTGTTGCACGGAGATGCCCAGCAGAACAATTACATCAGCACGGCACAAGGCGCAATGATCATCGACCCGGCAGTTTATTATGGAAATCCAGAGATCGACCTGGCCTATATCGACTACTTCCAGCCTGTGCCAGAGGACTTCCTGAATGGGTACAAGGAAATATTGCCCATTGATCGTGGATTTTCCGAACGACGAGACCTGTGGCGTGTGTCAGCGTACCTGGCAGCCGTGGAGGTAGAAGGCTCTATCCACCTGGAGAAGCTCTGTCAGGCCGTTGAAAAGTACCTCTAATCATCCCGGCGGGTCGTTGCGATATTCGCGCAGTTCTTTGGTGTCGCCCCACTTGATCTGGTTGCGGTTGAGCAGGTCGATCAAAGTGCGGCGGCTGAACAGTTGACGGTGGATTTGCGGGCCGCGGCAGGCGGCCTGGTAGACCATATCGGCAATGGTATACGCCGCCATCGGCTTGCCCAGGGCAGCGGCATTGCGAGCCCGCTCGCGGAGCAGCGCCCGGTCATCCATCATCCAATGGCTGATGGTTTCTAGCACCTCGATATCGCTGCGCGCCAGGTCTCCCGCCTCGCCGCCGACCACGTAATCGGCGTTGCCCGTCTCTTGCCCGGCGATGACATCGATGAGCATCATGGGGCGGCCCGCCGCCAGCGACTCGGTCACCACCAGCCCGCCCGCCTTGCACACCACACAGTCAGCGGCACGCATATAGAGCGGCACGTTGGGCACATACTCATATAAGTGCGCCGGCACGTGCCATTCCGTTTTCTGGAGTTCTTCGTAAAGGTCGCGGTCTTTCCCCGCCACCACCACCAACTGTAAGGGCATGCCGAAATGGTTGAGTACATTGAGCGTATCGAGTAGGCGGTCGACGCGGCGGCTGCCAACGGCCAGCACGGTCATCAAATCATCTCGCCAGCCCAACTCCTGGCGCAATTCGGCTTGAGAGCGCGAATCGCGAAAAGCAGCCGGGTTGACCGGGATACCGGTCACCACCACCTGCTCAGCGGTCAAGCCGTAGTTAAAAGCCTGAGCCGCCACCACCGGGGTGGGTACGCAGCAGGCTTCGACGGTTCGCATAAACCAAAGGCGATGGACGGCTGCCAGGTCGGTGACCACGGTCAGCAAAGGGATTTCCTGCCCACGCAAGGTAAAAATGGCTTCCAACGACGCCTGATAAAGCGGGTAGGTGGTAACAATGGCATCCGGACGGTAGGAGCGCACCAGGTCGAGCATGACTTCGAACAGCAAGAGAGTGAGGGTCGACTCGATGATGGCACTGGTGACAGTTGTATCGCTGGCGTCGTAACCAATGCGATACAATTCGGGCACGCTGCGCACCAGGCGGTCGTAATCATACTGGCCTTCGCGCAATACGATGGGGGCACGCTTGTCATCCAGTGGGTTGACCACGTCGACCTGACAGCGGTCGCCGTATACTTCTTCCAATGCCGCCACCACCGCTCTGGCAGCGCTGCGATGACCAAAACCCGCGTCCGCGGTGAGTACCAAAATACGCTTCTTGGGTTCGCTCATACAGACATCCTCCTGGGGGGCCGCAGCCTCCAGCCGTGCCCCGGATGAAAACTGAGCCGGAACACTTGCCCGCCGGGTACCATGACCAGAGTGTGGGAGCCGTTTTCGTCTTGCCAGGCACGCCCCACGGACTCAACCAGGTAGGTCTGACCTTGCCAGGTGAAGCGCTGGGGCAGCATTTTCCCATCCGAAGTCCAGCGAGCAATCACCTCGTCAGGGATATATTCCATGCTTATCTTACTCCTCGGGCAAGCCGTTTTGCAAGTAGTCCAGCACCAAGCGCAGGGCCTGGTGAGCGGAGTATTGTTTGTTGGCGCGCCGGTCACCGTCCCAAATATACCGCCAGGCTCGGTCGCCATCCGGTGTACTCATGCCGATCCATACCAGACCGACGGGTTTTTCGGGCATGCCTCCGCCCGGCCCGGCGATACCGGATACCGAGATAGACACCAGCGTGTCCAGCGGGTATTCATCCGCTAGCGCAATGCGCGCGCCGCGGGCCATCTCCAGCACTGTTTCGCGGCTGACCGCGCCATATTGGGCCAGTAAGCCCGGCGGCACACCCAGCAGGCGCATCTTGGCCTCGTAGGCATAAGCCACGATGCCGCAGATAAAATAATCCGATGAGCCGGGCACATCGGTGAGCATGTCGCCGATCAGCCCGCCAGTGCAGGATTCGGCTGTAATTAATTTCAGGCCGCGCTGATTGAGCGCGGCCCCCACGTTTATAGCAAGGTTATCATCCATGCGCTGAGTTTAATCCAAAACGGGCTGGATGAACATAGAGAAAAAAAGAGATTTTCAAAACAAGGAAATTGCGCGGTGTTTTGCACCTAGCAATTTCCTTGTTTGGTAGGAAGAAGACCCTAAAGGTCTCGGAGACCTTTAGGGTCTGGAAGTGGGATTACAGCTCGCTGAGTTTGTGCGAGATGTCCTTCAAGGCCGGGTAAAGCTGCCGGTAGGCGGCGTAAGCTTTGTCGTAGTAAGCCACACCTGCCGCCGTTGGTTTGGTCGAGCCGGTTTCGCGCACGGTGGCCTGGCAGGCCGCGTCCACGTCGGCCCAGGCGCCCACGCCCACACCCGCCAGCAGGGCCGCGCCATAAGCCGCGCCCTCGGTGGTATTGACCGTGACCAGCTCGGCGTTGAACACGTCGGCCAAAATCTGCGTCCACAATGGGCTCTTGGCGCCGCCGCCCGAAACGCGCACCTGCTCGATGCTGGCCAGGCCGGCCGATTTCATCAGTTCGAAGCTGTCGCGCAAGCCAAAGGCCACACCCTCCAACACGGCCCGGCTGAGATGAGCCTGGTTGTGGCGCACGGTGAGGCCCACAAAGGCTCCACGGGCCAGCGGGTCGGGATGCGGGGTGCGCTCGCCGGTCAGATAGGGCAGGAACAGGAGCCCTTCGCAGCCCATGGGCGCCCTTGCCGCCGGAGCCAGCAAATCATCATAGCTCACGCCGGGGGCAAACGTCTCGCGGTACCAACGCAGGCTGCCCGCCGCCGAGAGCATGACGCCCATCAAGTGCCAGCGGCCGGGAACCGAATGGCAGAAGGCGTGCAGGCGGCCCTCCGGCTCGATGAAGGCTTGCCCGGTGGTGGCAAACACCACGCCCGAAGTGCCCAGGGTGAGGGCCACAATGCCGGGGCGCACCGCGCCCACACCCACCGCCTGGGCAGCCTGGTCGCCGCCACCGGCCACCACGGGGGTGCCTGCCTTCAGCCCGGTCACGCGGGCCGCTTCCTCGGTCACCCGTCCGGTGATCTCGGGGCCTTCAAAGGTCTTGGGCAGCCATTCCAGAGGGATGTTCAACGCCGAGAGCATCTCGGGCGACCAATCGCGGGTCTTGATATCCAGCAAAATGGTCCCCGCGGCGTCAGCCCGGTCAATGGCGAATTCGCCGGTCAGGCAGTAGCGCACATAATCTTTGGGTAGGAGGATGTGCTTTACGCGGGCGTAGATCTCGGGTTCGTTCTGCTGCACCCACAGGATCTTGGGGGCTGTGAAGCCGGTGAGGGCATCGTTGCCGGTCAGCTCGATCAAGCGGCTTTTGCCCAGGCGGCGGCGGATTTCGTCGCACTGCGGGCCGGTACGCTGGTCGTTCCACAGGATGGCCGGGCGCAAAACGGCGCCGTTTTCATCCAACAGGGTCAGGCCGTGCATCTGCCCGGTGAGGCCAATGGCCTCTACCTGGTCGCCGGGCACGCCGGTGGTGCGCAGCACCTCGCGGATACTGTTGACAACACCTTTCCACCAATCGGCGGGGTTCTGCTCGCTCCACAGCGGCTGCGGGGTGAAGAACTCCAGCTCGGTGTGAGCAATGCCCACCACGTTCCCCTGGCGGTCGGTCAAGAGGGCTTTTACGCCCGTGGTCGATTCGTCGATTCCAAGAAAATAACCCATGATCTGCTCCTCAACTCCAAATAGATTGCAAGAACCGCACTTTGGCTTCGGTGTGGAAGATACCGCCGCCCTCGTGCTGATTGAATTCGTAAATTTTGATCTGCTTTGTCCCGGCGTAGTGATTATAGGCCGAGTAAACGGTAGAAGGCGGGCAAATATCGTCCATCAAGCCCACCGAGAAAAGGGCTTGAGCTTTGGCGCGGGCCGCGAAATTCATCCCATCAAAGTAGGCCAGGGTCTTGAAGGCTGGTTCGATCTTGTCGCGGTGAACCTTGAGGTAATTGACAATTTCGTGATAAGGGTAGCTGTCGCTGATGGACATGGCCCGGCGGTAATTGCACAGGAAGGGTACATCGGGCATGGCTACTTTGACGTCGGGGCACAGGCCCGCGGCCGCAAGGGTAATGCCACCGCCCTGGCTGCCACCGGTAACGGCGATGCGCGAGGCATCTACGGCGGGGTGGCTCTGGGCGGCTTCCACCGCTCGCACTGCGTCGGCGAATACGCGGCGGTAGTAATAGGCTTTGGGGTTGAGGATGCCACGGGTCATGAAGCCGGGGTGATGCGGGTTGCTGTCTGCCGGTTCGGGGTCGGGGGTATCGCCGTGGCTCCAGGAGCTGCCCTGACCGCGGGTGTCCATGACCAGGGTGGCGAAGCCCGCGGCGGGCCAGGCCAGCCAGTTGTAGGGCGAGGCGCGACCGCCACCGTAGCCGATGTATTCGACCACGCAAGGCAGGGTGCCGCTTTGGCCACGGGGCAGCAGCAGCCAACCTTTGATGTCTTGCCCGCCGAACCCGGCGTAGGTTACATCGTAGACTTCCAGCGTGCGCAAGCCACAGTCTACGGGAGCAAAACGCGTGTTGAGTGGATGTTGGCGCGCTTCATCCAGCGTGGCCTGCCAGAAGGCATCAAAATCGGCCGGTTCGCCGCGCTCAGGTCGATAGGTTTCGAGTTGATCGAGAGGTAAATCGAAGAAAGCCATTTCTCGCTCCTGATGTAAAATTGAGGGGAAGCAATCGTTTGTGTAACTACTCGGCCAGAGATACACGAAGCAACTCTCTATGCCCTTTGAGCAGTTACCCTATTTTAACCTATTTTGGAATTTGAGCTAATCAAAGGAGAGGTTCAATGGACAAATACCGTGTTTCTCCCAAAGAAAAGGTAAAACTGCAAAAAATTGACACGGAAGGCACCGGCGAAAAAGAAGCCGCCCAGGAGAAATTCCTCGAGATCAACGAAAAGCTGGAAGCGCTGCAAGAGCGTCTGTATGCCGAGGGCAAGCACAAGGTGCTGGTGGTGCTGCAGGGCATGGACACCAGCGGCAAAGACGGCACCATCCGCGCGGTGTTTGACGGGGTGAACCCGCAGGGCGTGCGCGTGGCGGGCTTCAAGGTTCCAACCGCCGAAGAACTGGCGCATGATTACCTGTGGCGGGTGCACAAGCAAACTCCCGGCAAGGGTGAAATCGTTATTTTCAACCGCAGCCATTATGAGGACGTGCTGGTTGTGCGCATCCACAAACTGGTGCCCGACGAGGTATGGAAGAAGCGCTTCGACCAGATCAATGATTTCGAGCGTTTGCTGGCCGAAGAAGGCACGACCATCCTCAAGTTCTTCCTGCACATCAGCCGCAAGGAGCAAAAGGAGCGCCTGCTGGAGCGGTTGGCCGACCCCAGCAAACACTGGAAGTTCAACCCCGGCGATCTGAAAGAACGGGCCATTTGGGACCAGTACGAAGAGGCCTACGAGGACGTTCTGGAGCGCACCAGCACGGAGTGGGCGCCCTGGTATGTCATCCCCGCCGACAAGAAGTGGTTCCGCAACCTGGTGATTGGCAAGATTTTACTGGAGACGTTGGAGAAGCTGGATATTGAGGTTCCTCCGCCCATGCCCGCCGAAGAAGTGAAGCAGTACCAGCAGCAGTTGGAGAACGAATAAAAATTCTTCTTCAGACAGGCGACTCTGTTCCCTCTCACTATCAGGGTGAGGATGGTATCTATGTGTTACCTTCTCTAGATCGTAGCAGACCACAATTTACCCTCATCCCCGCCTTCTCCCTGCCCTCGACAGGGCGCTGAAGCAGCGAGGGAGAAGGAGCAGAGTCGAATTCTCATTGCTTTGATTATGTGCCTATATCGGGTCTGCAAGCCATACCACTCCATACAAAACCAGAACCACCTGTTACAACAGATTATTTAGGAGGCGTCAATCTGTGCCAATGGAAAACGAGATTCTTCCCTATATAGATATGTGCCAACGGGAAAAACGTAGTCTTCAGCGGGGCATGAATTTTCAGACTGACAATGGATATTCGATCATACTCATGTCGGTTCGCCCAAATGCTCCATATCGCGATCAAATAACAGAAGATGGATCGACTTTGATTTATGAAGGACATGATATTTTACGAACAATAGGAGGACCAGACCCAAAATCTGTTAATCAACCTGAGTTCACATCGTCTGGATCACGAACTGAAAATGGTAAATTTCATCAAGCCGCACAAAATTACAAGAAAGACAACGACCCAAAAGTACTCGTTAAAGTTTACGAGAAGATTCGTGATGGTATTTGGTCATACAATGGATTCTTCCAGTTGGTAGATTCTTGGATTGAAAATGATGGCAAACGGAATGTCTTTAAGTTCAAATTGGTTGCAGTACAAGAAGACACTCTAGCGTCACCAAGGTCCAGGGGGGATGACGGAGAGAGACGAAGAATTATTCCAACTCCTGTCAAACTCGAGGTCTGGAAAAGGGATCAAGGGAAGTGTGTGGTTTGCGGTGCCACAAACGAACTTCATTTTGATCACATTATCCCCTTCTCGAAAGGTGGAACATCTTTAAAGGCGGATAATGTCCAATTATTATGTGCCAGACACAACCTTGCGAAAAGAGACAAGATCGAGTGATCGTCCCTGCCTTTAATTTTCTCGGCCAAACCGTCGAGGTGGTCATTGAACGGCCTATGGGCTCCACGCACCCGACGCACGGGTTCCTCTACCCGGTGAATTACGGCTATCTCCCAGGCGTGCCCGCGCCGGACGGCGAGGATTTGGATGCCTATGTGCTGGGGGTGGAGGGGCCCTTACAGCGATTCACGGGAGTATGCGTGGCAGTAATTCACCGACTGGACGATGACGACGACAAGCTGGTGGTGCTGCCGCCGGGGGCACAGATTACGGATGCGGAAATTTGGGAGCAGACGCATTTTCAAGAGCAGTTTTTTCAATCCGTGATTATACGCTCGGGTGGGGCGACAGGTAAACGAGGAAGGCGGGGCTGACGGGCAGAACAACCTAGCCTGCCGGCTGAGACTTGAATGGAAAAAGGACAATGGCCTGCATGAAAGACCCGCCTCTACGGTGATCAGGCGTAGAAGTTTGTTGCCAACCTGTAGAGTCTTGCGCCAACACGGTGACTTTCCATTTCCGGCGAGTCGGGTATAATCCATCTAGTCGTAAGGGGAACCGCCTTTCGGCGGCTGGAAAAGGGGATGATCGCC
>JAEXTI010000534.1 GCA_023406965.1 Chloroflexota bacterium | reverse complement strand
GTGGGTCGGGCGAAAGCGGTTCGATGAGCGGGGGCGTCATGGACAGAGCGGCAGAGGCGACATCGGGGAACAGGCCCGCACCGGCAGCAGCGAGGATGCCCGCGCCCAGGGCGGCGGCTTCGACGGTTTCGGAGCGGGACACAGAGATGCCGGTGACGTCGGCGATGATTTGGCGCCAGAGGAGGCTGCGCGAACCGCCGCCGGAAGCTGTCAGGAGGCGCGGCGATTGGCCCAGGGCAGCGCCGATGCCCTCCATGTGCAGGCGCAGCTCGAAAGCGATGCCTTCCAGGATGGCACGGTAGAAGTGGGCCGGGCCGTGGATGCCACGCCAGCCAATGGTGAGGCCCGTTGCGGAAGCATCCCAGTGGGGATTCATGACACTGTTCCAATAGGGCAGGACGAGCAGCCCCTGGGAGCCGGATGGAATGGACATGGCTTCGGCTTCCATCTCTTCGGGGGAACGCCCCGGGGCGAAACGCTCGAGGAACCAACTGATGGTGTAGGTGCCGCCCAGGAGGACCGTTTCGAGCAGGTAAGAGTCGGGAATTCCGGCGGTCATGGTGCGGAAGGCACGATCCACGGTGTAGACCGGTGAGGGGGTGCCGGTGACGATGCTGGTACCCAGGCTGAGGCTGGTTTGACCGGGTTGAACACAGTTGAGGCCCAGGGCGGATGCTTGCCCGTCACCGAGGCCGGTGATGACGGGCAGGCCTTCGGGAAGGCCGGTCTCTTGGGCTGCCTGACGGGTGATGTGCCCTGCCAGCGTGCCGGGCGGCAGCACGCGGGGCATGTGGTCGGAGGCCAGATTGAGAACTTCCAGGATAGAGGCATCCCAGGCGGATTGGGGCATGTTGAAAAGGCCCAGCGGATCAGCGCTGCCGAAGCCGGTGACGGGCTGCCCGGTGAGGTGCAGGTGAAGGTAAGCCAGGGTGTCGGCGAAGAGGGCGGTGGATTGGAACACCTGCGGCTCGTGGAAGCGCAACCAGGCCAGCTTGCCCGGAATCAGGTTGCCAGAGAAGGGCTTGCCGGTGACCTGATGGAAGCGGGCGGCATCCAATTGCCGTTCCAGGTCTGCCAGAAGGGGCCGGGCACGCTCGTCCATCCACAGGATGGCAGGTCGCAGCGGGCGCAGGTGGGCATCCAGGGGCACGAAGGACTCGCGCTGGTGGGCAATGCTGAGGGCAGCCAGGCGATGAGGGTCGATCCGGGAAACGGATTTTCGTATAGCCACTACCGCGGCCTGCCACCAGTCCTCGGCGGGCTGTTCGTGCCAGCCGGGATGGGGCATGCTGATGGTCAGGGTGGCGCGACCTTCGGCGATGATCTTGCCGCGCAAATCCCAGACGATGGCTTTGCAGGCCGAAGTGGAGCTATCCAGACCGAGAACCAGATCGCGGTTCATGCGGTAGCGCGGTCCAGGGCGGCTTCGGCGACTTCGTCCAGGATACCCAATTCCCAGGCCAGATCGAGGATGGTATAGCGGGTGCGGTACTGCGGGCCCTTGACCAGCGCTTCCAGCCCTTCGGCGCGGGTGCGGTGGATGGAGTCAAGGGTGAGGGGCACGCCTGCTTCCTGCATAGGGCCGAGGATGCTGGCGGCGGGCGGCGCGTAGGGGGCCACGGCCTGCCAGAGAGCGTCCCATTGTTTGAGGATGCGGGTGAGGTAGGGCACGAAATCCGCATCGGGGATGCGCTTCTTGCGCACGGCCTCGTCAAACAAGGTTGCGGCGGGGCCATAGAGGCGACGATTTTCCTGCTCTAGCTGTTCGAGGGAAGCGCGACGGCGCAGAATTTCCTGAGGATCGATGCGAGTGATATCGTAGGCGCGCATGACCTCGTAGAAGTGGAGCATGATGCCCGTCCCAACACCTACTTGAGCGCCGTGGAAGTTCTTGGGCAGGTCGCGGACGTGGTGAAGCAGGTCCCAGAAGTGGGAAAGAATATGCTCTGCGCCGGAGGATGGCGAGGTTTCGCCGCCCAGCACGGTCATGGAGAGGCCTGAGATGAGGATGGCTTCGGACAACTCGTGCAGGGCGTGCGGGTCGCGGGCGCGGATTTGAGCGGCAGCGGCCAGGTAGCGGGCCTCGTTGGAAGCGGTCATCTGGTAAGGCACGGGGCAGAAATAGGCCCCGCGGATGAAGTTGGCCAGGCGCCAGTCGGCGTTGCAGATGGCGCGAGCAGCCAGGTCACCGATGCCGGCGTGGATCATGGGCATGGGGGCTTGCGTTTGGATGTCCACGTCCATGAAAACCGCTAAAGCGGGGTTGAGCAGGTGGCTGATCTTGACATCCTTCTCGGTGATGGTGGCGGTGATGGAGGTGTAGGCGTTCATGGATGGGGCAGTGCCGTAGGTGATGTGCGGCAGGCCGGTGCGGGTGGCGACCCACTTGGTAATGTCGCAAATCACGCCGGAGCCGGCGCCGATCAGCAGCTCGGCGCGCGGGTCGACCCGGATTGAGGTCTGGTCGCAGAATTCGCTCTCGGAGTCCAGCAGAACGCCCGGGGCGCCCAGGGGAAGGGTGGAAACCTGCCAGTGGGAGCTTTGTAGAGGGCGAATAACGTTCTGTTGGATCAGTTCTTCGATGACGCGGTCATAAATGACGCACACACGGGCCACGCGGCGGCCCAACAGGCGTTCTGCGGTGGCGGGAAGGGTGTGAATCAGACCCTGCCCAACCTGCATGTGTGCGTAGGGGATCGTATGAGGCCTTCCGCAGACGGGGCATTCCAGGGTAATGTCAGCGAGGGCTGATGAATTGCGAGAAAGAAAATCGGGGAGGTCTTGGAGGATGTTCATGATGAAATTGTAGCACATCCATTTTGAAATTTGCTGTATGCTTAAGGCATGGATGAAATGCCGTTGTATCAAAAAATTGCAGAAAGCGTGCGCCGAGAAATTCTTGAAGGGCGCTTAAAACCCGGTGACCGGCTGCCTTCGGTGCGGGAACTGACCAGAAAATGGAATTGCACGCCGGGCACAGTTCAGCGAGCCTATCAAGAGCTGGCGCGGCAAAATTTGTTGATCAGCCGGGTGGGGCAAGGAACCATGGTGAGCGAGACACCGGTTGAAGCGCGCAGCCATTCACCGCTCCGCAAAGCCGTATTGGTCAATCACTGCGAGGCATTTTTATTGGAGATGATCACTGCGGGGTATGAGTTGGATGAGATTCAACAGGCGGTGAGCATTGCGATGGACCGCTGGCGCAGCGAGGGGATCGCAGAGGTTGGCGAACCGGGAGTCACACTGCGCTTTTCGGGCAGCCACGATTTGGCCTTAACGTGGATGACCGGGCATTTGGATGAGATTACTCCGGGGCTGCGGTTGGAGGTGACTTTCACCGGCAGCCTGGGCGGGCTGATGGCACTGGCTGAAGGGCGGGCCGACCTGGCGGGGTGCCATTTGTGGGATATGGAAACGGACAGCTATAATGTGGCATTTGTGCGCAGGCTGCTGCCGGGCAAGCGCGTGGCGTTGGTGCGGCTGGCCCAACGGCGGCTGGGGTTGCTGGTCCCGCCGGGAAACCCGCAACAAATCCGCGGGCTGGAGGACCTGGCGCGGAATGGATTGCGCTTTGCCAATCGGCAGGCGGGCTCGGGGACGCGGGTATGGTTGGACGCGCGCCTGGGACAGTTGGGAATTTTGGCTGGCAAGATCAACGGTTACCAACAAGAACATCTGACCCATAGTTCGGTGGCGCGGGCCGTAGCCGAAGGGCAGGCAGACGTGGGGTTGGGGTTGGAAGCAGCCGGGCGGGCCATGGCGTTGGATTTTATTCCCTTGACAGAAGAAGCCTATGATTTGGTGTTGCCTGAGGCGCTGCTTTCCAACGAGGCTATCAAGCAGTGGCTGGGATGGCTGCGCAGTGAGGCAGGAAGAAGCGCAATTTCCGCTTTACCGGGGTATGATGCCCGGCAGAGCGGCGAGGTGCTGTGGGTGTGACCCCCTCCCGGCCTCCTTTCAAGGGTAGGTTTTTAAAGGCCAAGGTTCAGGGTAAAACTGACCGACATAGAGGGGGAGATGGGCGAAGATGGCACGCCAGAGTTCAATCAGACCGCGGGAGAAACAGCTCAGAAGGCGCTGA
>JAEXTI010000508.1 GCA_023406965.1 Chloroflexota bacterium | reverse complement strand
AGACCGACCTGTTCAACATGTTCCTTGAACTACTGGGTGGTCGCTGCGAAGGCGTGCGCGTGACGGTCGAGGTTCAGGATCAGCCCGGGAAGCTCCACGAGTTATCCGGTGTGATTAACGACCTGGGCGGCAATATTCGCGGCATGGGCGCCATTCAAGGCGATTCCAGCGAGACTGCTTTTGTCACCTTCAAAGTCAGCAATATCGAACTGGAGGCCTTCAAAAAGGCCCTGCAGCCGAAGGTCGAAAAGATTGTCGACATCCGCTACGAAAAAGCGGGCGAGTAGCCCGGCTTAGTTTGGCGAAAAACAAAGATGCAGCCGAAAACCGCTGCATCTTTGCGTTTAATGATCTGACACACAGGTCAGCCGGATGCGATCGCTTTGACAATGACGTCAAAGTGCCTGTCAATCCACTCCAGCGCGCGCACTTCGAGAGCCACCGACTCCAAATTAGATAAATTGAGTGACCAATGCGCCAGCAACAGGTGATAGGCCATCATTCCGTATGGAAGCGCAACAATTTCTTCTGGTAACAAAGCTTGTTGAGAATTGTATCCGCTCAACAGATACGGGAGGCTGGTCAGCCAATTCCCCGTGGCTGCCTCATCTTCCGTCACCCATTTCAAGTGATGGACGGCGTAATAAGACAGGTCGAAAAAGCGCGGCCCAATGCAAATGTGGTCGCAATCGATAAAGCCCGCCACGCGGGTTCCCTGCACCAGGACATTGCCCGGGTGGCAGTCCCGGTGGATGAGTTGTTCCGGCAATCCGCGCATGGCAGCTTCCATCGCCGCGCCGCGCTCAGAAAGTGTGCGCTTGATAACGGCTGCCTGGGGCGCTGGAAAGCCCTCTCCGAGCGTGGACATCCAACCCGGCACGCGCCCTGCCGGGTCTTCGCGCCAGGTCTTTTGGCTCAGCTCTTTGTCTGGGTAACAAGCCAGGGCTTGATGAAGTCTGGCAATAGCCTGCCCCGTGTTAAAAAACAACTCTGGCATCAGCGCAGGGTCCCTTGGATACTCGCCCGCCTCGATGAATTTGGTTAGGAGGTAGAAGTGCGTATCCACAGGGACAACGAATTGCGCCGATCGCGTAAGATACGGTAAGGGTACCTGGAGCCCCGCGCGAGTCACATGCTCGAGCAAATCATGTGTGAACGCCAGCCGGTCCAGGTCGGGAGCGTTCCAGATGTCTTTAAGCACGAAAGTTTCGCCAGCCGTCATGACCTTGACCACGGCTTCCTTTCCCCCCAAGACTTCGATCGATTGGATCGGGGGAATATCCCAGTGAGTCAGGACGGTTTGGATATGGGCGAGCTGCTCGGAGTTCAAGAATCCCTCGTTGGTTACCGGATCAGCAGTTCTGCGAGCTTCTCCGGCTGAAAATCAACCACAATCACACCATCGATATCGAACGTGGGAGTGGTTTCGTTGCCGTTGGCCCAGGCGCGCACCTGGGCGGCCGCCTTGCGGTTTTGGGCGATGTTGACCTCGGTGTAGGGCAGGTGGTGCTCTTCCAGCCAGGCTCGGGCTTGCTTGCAGTCGCCACACCAGGGCGTACAGTACATCACAATCCCGCCGTGGGGCAGGGGCTGCTCTTGCATTTCGGCCTTTGCGCTGGCGGCGGCGCGCGGGTCGACCCTGCGCAGCACATCGCGGAGTTCGGCGTTGCTGGGCTGGTTGCCGATATCGTGAATGTCTATATATTGGATGATGCCATCCCGATCGATGACGAAGATGGCTCGTTCCGAAAAACCATCTTCGCGCAGCACGCCGTAGCATTCCGAAACCTGCCCGTGAGGCCAAAAATCACTCAAAAGGGGGTAGGAAATTCCTCCCAGGCTGCCGGCCCAGGCCTGCAGGCAAGGGACGTGATCGATGCTGATGCCCAGAACCTGGGCATTCAATCCCGCGAACAAGGCCAGATCGACCTCATACGACGGGATCTGGCTGGTTCATATCGGAGTCCAGGCCAGGGGGAAGAAGGCCAGAACCACGTTTTGCCCGCGCAGGTCGCGCAGGCGTACCGATTTTCCTAAATGCCCCGGCAACTCGAAATCCGGCGCCGGTTGTCCTACTTTTAATTTCATGGCTGCCTCCAGTGGATGGGTCAATTGTACATCCAGTTTTGCCAGGGGAGAACAGGAATATAAAACTACTCACGCCGTGGTGAAAAAGACCCGAATTTTGGATAGTTGTGGGTGGTTCCACCCACAACTATCCAAAATTCGGGAACTTTCTTCAACCCGGTGGGTAGTTACTGAAAAACGGTATAATACGCGCATTACAATCCATGAAGCTCCCAAGTAAAATTTCGCAATCCTGGTTCCCTTTGCTCATCCTGGCCCTGTGTGCGCTCACTTTTGGCCGCTGGGTGCTGACCCTGGGCTACTTCTGGGATGACATCCCTATTCGCTGGATCATACGCGAGTATGGTATGCCCGGCTTGCAGCAGTATTACTCCATCGACAGGCCCTTCATGGCCTGGGTGTACCAGGTGACGACCAGCCTGATCAACTTCACCCCACTATCTTCGCAATTGTTTGCCCTGGTATGGCGGGCCATCACCGCGGTGGCGCTTTGGGGGCTGTTGCGGCTGGTGTGGCCCCGGCAGCGCGACCTGGCCGGCTGGGCGGCGCTGCTTTTCGCCCTCTACCCTGGATTTGGACAGCAGTATGTGTCCTTTGTCTACGGTCACTATTACTTGCTGATCGTGTCTTTCTTTGCTTCGCTCAGCCTGACAATCCTGGCAGTGCGTCGCCCGCAGCACTCTGCATGGTACACCGCCGGAGCCATGCTCTTTTCGGCGGTTAACCTGTTTTGTTGGGAATACTACTTTCTGCTGGATGCGCTGCGCCCGCTGCTGGCCTGGTGGGTGCTGGGCGAGCAGGGGCTGGGTTGGAAGAAACGCCTGGGTCGCGCCTTGTTGGCCTGGCTGCCCTGCCTGCTTGTGTTTTTAGGCGCGGTTTACTGGCGCTCCACAGTCCTGGGCTACCAGACTTACCAGCCGGTGTTCTTCAGCGAGTTGAGTACGGCTCCCTGGAGCGCTCTGCTGCACCTGGGACAGCAAGTTGTTCTCGACCTGTGGAAGACGACAGGCCTGGCCTGGTGGAAGGCGATTGAAACGGCTGGAACTGCGCCGGGCAACTGGTGGTATGTGGCAGTGACGCTGGCGGCAGCTTTTCTGGCGGGTATTTTCTTTGCGCTACAGCCTAAGGTCGAGCGTGGGCGCAACTTCCGGGCGGTGCTGTTCACCAGCCTGGTGGCGTTGGTGCTGGCGGGCGGGCCATTCTGGTTGATCAATATCGGCGTTAGCCTGAGCTTTTCCACTGATCGGTTTATGTTGCCGTTCATGCTGGGTGGCAGCCTGCTGGCTGCCGCGCTGCTCCTGCAGTTGCCTCGGCGGGTTCACTTGACGCTGCTGGCTGTGCTGGTGGGCCTGGCTGCCGGTTTGCAATACAACAACGGGTACGCCTATCGTTCGGACTGGGAGGCGGCGCGGCGTTTGATATGGCAGCTTTCCTGGCGCGCGCCAGGCCTTGAGCCGGGCACCTCCCTGCTGATGAACGACAATACTTTTACTTACTACACGGACAACTCCCTCACCGCGGCGTTGAACTGGTTGTACCAACCCGAGCCGGACAGCCGGATGGAGTATATGCTGATGTACCCTTCCGTCCGTTTGGGTGGCAAGCTCCCTGCTTTGGAAGCGGGTCGAACCATTACAGTCGATTACCGGTCGGATATTTTCCAGGGCAGCACCTCGCAGGTTCTCGTGGCTGTTTACCAGCCGCCGGGCTGCCTGCGCGTGCTAGACCCCGAGATCGAAACGGCCAACACCGCTGTGCAGGAGATTGTGTTGGAATCATTGCCGTTGAGCAGCACGCAGTGGGTTAGCGCCCAGGGCACTGCGAAAATTCCCACTGAGACGTTTGGCGTGCCGCCTGCTGGAACGTGGTGTGAATTCTACGAGAAGGCCGACCTTGCCCGCCAATTGGAAGATTGGGCGGGGGCCGTTCAACTTTGGGAAAGCGCGCAGGCTGCCGGGGCGGGGCCGCAAGATGCGGTTGAATATTTGCCCTTCATCGAAGCGTATGCTCACGGCGGAGACTGGGAGCAGGCCGTGGCTTTGAGCCGCGAGGCTACTAAACCAGGATCGCAGTATCCTGGAATGGTCTGCCGGCTGTGGGCGCGAATCGGACGGGAAACACCTGCCGGCGCGGAGCGTGACGCGGTGATGGGGCAGGCTCAGGCTGAATTGGGATGTGAATAAACTGGTTGGGGAGGGAAAGAACATGAAAGTTTTGATTACCGGCGGGGCCGGATACATTGGAAGCACCATTGCTTCTGCATTGGAAGATGCCGGACACACGCCGGTGATCTTGGATTCGCTGGTGACGGGGCGAGAAGAGTTCACTCGTGGGCGGGCTTTCTACCGCGCCGATATCGCCGACCGCGCCGCGCTGGAGCAGGTCTTCCGCGAACACCCCGATATTTATGCGGTCATCCACTGTGCCGCGTTGATCGTTGTGCCCGAATCGGTGGCGCATCCTTATGAGTATTACCGCGAAAATGTATCCAAGTCTTTGGAGTTGTTCCGCGCCTTGAACGACCTGGGCGCAAAGCGGGTGGTGTTCAGTTCTTCGGCCTCCATCTATGACCTCGTTCCGGGGTATATGGTCACCGAAACGTCGCCGCTCAAGCCGGGCAGCCCCTATGCGCGCACCAAGTACATGATGGAAATGGTCCTGCAGGATTTGTGCGGCGCGACCGGTCTGCGCGGCATCGCATTGCGCTACTTCAACCCGATTGGGGCTGACCCCAAGATGCGCTCGGGGATTCACGTCAAGAATCCTTCGCACGTCCTGGGAAAACTGGTGGACACGGCCCTTGGCAAAAACCCGGTCTTTGAAATTACCGGCGTCGATTGGCCCACTCGCGACGGCACAGGCATTCGCGATTACATCCACGTTTGGGATTTGGCCCAGGCGCACATCAAGGCCGTCGAGCAGTTCGATCAGGTTTTCGAACGACTGGACCCGTCCGGGCAGCGCTATGCAGTCATAAACCTGGGCACCGGGCGAGGGGTGACGGTCCGCGAGCTGGTGGAAGCGTTCCAGCGCGTATATGGGCAGAAGATCAACCAGCAGGACAGCCCGCCCCGTCCCGGAGATGTGGCCGGCGCTTATGCCAACGCCGACACGGCCCGCCGCCTGCTGGGTTGGGAGGCGCAACTGACTATCGACCAGGGCATTGCCGACGCGTTGCGCTGGGCCGAACTGCGCGAAACGATTTTGCATTACGCGTAGTGCGGGTTTCACCAGGCCAACTCTCGGAGAACCCGTAGCGCCTCTTGCGGGATAGGTTATAATTAGTGCAGTCGCCCGGCTGCGCCTTCGAAGCGCCGTCGAAGGATAAGCGTGCAGACTGGGAACCGATTCATGCTGAACGTTGATGTAGACTCTGACGA
>JAEXTI010000274.1 GCA_023406965.1 Chloroflexota bacterium | reverse complement strand
TGTATTTATATACGCAATTTAAATAATTTCAGGTATAATCAGAATAACGATTTTGGAAAGGTTTTGTTGCCTTTTTGAATTAGTGGCAGAACGTAGCGAATAAATTGGTTAATTCGGAAACTTGGTTTCACTCCTTAGGAGTGTTCTGAAGTCGGTTCAAGAGGAAGTGAATTGTCAGAGTTGCGATTGGCAGGTTTTTGGTGGATTTATTTTCTTGCCGGTACGTTGGGGCAGGGACTAACCGTTTGCCAATTGCGATCTGAGACAATCGAACAGACAGGGACGACCGTTGCTGGACCTATCCGGTGCATGGCAGGGCCAGGATTAGCTCCACCCATGAGGGTGTAAAATCCTGATCTGCCTCCTGGGGGCAATTCGGTCGATTCCAAGTTCATGAATAGTCCAATTCAGCCGCGCTCTGCCGGGTAGAGATGCGGCTGCGCGCATTTAAAGGATATGGAACGAACGATCACGGCTCTGAAAGCGCAAAAAAGAAACCCGGAGCGAATAAATGTCTATTTGGACGGGGAATTTGCTTTTGGGCTGGCGCGAATTGTTGCAGCATGGTTGCACATTGGCCAGGTGCTCAGCGAGGAACGGATCGAGCGTTTACGCCAGGAAGATGCGCTGGAGGCTGCCTACCAAAGAGCCCTGCTGGCATTAAGCTACCGGCCCCGCTCTGAACAAGAAGTGCAGCGAAAACTAACCGAAGCCGGGTACGATGAAGCAGTTCGACAAGCCGTGATTGAGCGGCTGCGCAATGGAGGGTTGGTGGGTGATGAGCAATTTGCTCAAGCCTGGGTGGAAAACCGGCAAACCTTTCGTCCGCGCAGCAAGCGCATGCTGGCAGCCGAATTGCGGCAAAAAGGTGTTGGGAACGAAGAAATTGAGCAGGCCCTTCTGGGCGCAGTAGATGACGAGACAATGGCATACGAGGCCGGGGCGCGTTACGCACGCAAGCTGGCGGTGGTGGATTGGGAAACCTTCCGCAAACGCCTGAGCGGGTATCTGGGCCGTAAAGGTTTTGGGTACGAGACAGTCTCGGTGACGGTACGCCGCATCTGGCAAGAACTGCGCGAGGGGTTTGAAGAAAACTATTAACGAAAAGGGAAATGCAAGCATGGGACAAATCAGTCTGGTTCTTTTCTTTGTATTGTTGCTGGTGGTGGTGGCCATCGCCGCGGTGGTGGTTGTTTTGCTCACCCGCAGCCTGGCCGAAAAACACCAGCGCGAGATGGAAAACCGCGCCGATAATGTGGTGGCTTCGGCAACCGAGAAGGCGCGCACTTTGGAGTTGGAAGCCAAAGACCGTGCTCTCAAGATCATTCAAGACGCGGAAGCGGATTTGAGAAGCCGCCGGCAGGAGATCACCCGCGAGGTAGAACGCCTGCAGAAACGCCGCGCCGACCTGGATTTCCGCATCGAGCGGTCTGAGCAGCGCGAGCAGCAGATCAACAAACGCCAAAGCCAGCTCGACAAGCGCGCGGCGGATGTTGAAAAAATGTACACGCAGGAGTTGGCCGAGTTGCAAAAAATCGCAGAAATGACTTCGGACGAGGCTCGCGGGCTACTGCTGCAGGAAGTGGAAAAAGACGCTCGTTCCGATATGGCGCGTATCATCCGGCAGATCGAGGCCGAGGCGCGCATGGAAGGCGAGAAACGCGCTCGCGAGATCGTGGCGGATGCTATTCAGCGCGTTGCGTCGGAGCATGTCTCTGAGGTGACCACGTCGGTGGTGCCGCTGCCCAATGAAGAAATGAAGGGCCGCATTGTGGGACGCAACGGGCGCAATATTCGCGCCTTTGAACAGGTGGCCGGGGTGGACGTCATTGTGGACGACACGCCCGAAGCGGTGACCATTTCCTGCTTCGACCCGGTGCGGCGCGAAGTGGCGCGGCGCTCGCTGGCCAAATTGATTTTAGACGGGCGTATCCACCCGGCGCACATTGAGAAAATTCTCAACGACGAGCAGCGCGCTGTGGAAAAAGACATCGAAGACGCTGGTCAGCAGGCAGCGTTTGACGCCAACGTGGCCGGGCTGCATCCGGACATCTTGAAGGTGATGGGGCGGTTGAAGTACCGCACTTCGTATGGTCAAAACCAGCTCTCCCATGCCGTGGAGGTTTCTAAGCTGGCGGCGGTGATCGCTTCTGAGTTGGGCGCGGATATGGAGATTTGTAAGGCGGGCGCCTTCTTGCACGACCTGGGCAAGGCCATGGACCACAACACCGAGGGCACGCACGCCTCCATCGGAGCGGAGTTTGCCAAGCGGCACGGCGTGAGCGCGCGGGTGGTGAACTGCATCGCCTCCCACCACCATGAGGTGGATCAGGAATCGGTCGAAGCCGTCATCGTCGAAGCTGCCGATGCCATTTCCGGCGCTCGCCCTGGCGCTCGCCGCGAAGACCTGGAACAGTACATCAAGCGCCTGCGCGCTTTGGAAGATGTCGCCAATTCGTTCAAGGGCGTCAGCCAGAGTTATGCCATCCAGGCGGGGCGCGAGGTGCGCATTATCGTGCGGCCGGATGACATCGACGATTTGGAAGCGACTCGCATGGCCCGCGACATCGCCAAAAAGATCGAGGAGACCATGCAGTACCCCGGTCAGATCAAGGTGACGGTGATCCGCGAGACGCGCGCGGTGGATTACGCTAAATAACCCAAGCGAGAAAAAAATATTTTAACAAAAGAGGCGGCATGTTCCGCCTCTTTTGTTTGGGATTTAAAGAAATGGGTTTTCGGCCTGCTCCTCGCCAACAGTGGTCTCAGGGCCGTGCCCGCTGAGCAGGCGAGTTTCGGGCGGCAGGGTAAAAATGTGGCTGCGGATGCTCTCGAGCAGGATGCGCTCGCTGCCACCGGGCAGATCGGTACGGCCGACGCCGCGATAGAAGATCAGGTCGCCGGAAAAGACCACTCCGGCTGCGGGAGCGGCGAAAGCAACGTGCCCAGGACAGTGTCCGGGGGTATGCAAGACGCGCAGTTCCATCTCGCCCAATTGCAACACCTGCTGGTGTTGGAGAGAAACCCGAGGGCGGGGCGGTTGAGGTAAATCGAAACCAAATTGGGCGGCCCAGCCGGAGTCGAGATACAAGGGCAGGTCGAGGGAATGCAGGGCAATGGCTGCCTGAGGGGCGGCCTGGGCCAGCGTTTTGACCCCGGCGATGTGATCAAAGTGGGCATGGGTGAGGAGGATGCTGCTCAAGGTCCATTGTTCGCGGGCCAGGCTGTCCAAAATCAACTGGGGAGAGTCGTAACCTGGGTCGATCACGGCGGCCTGGCGAGTGGCGGTATCGGCCAGCAAGTAGGTGTTATTGTCCAGGGGGCCGGTTATAAAGGTTAGAATTTCGAGGGGCATGGGTCTCCTCCGGGGTCAGTGAGTTTCCACCGCGGGATCGGTGACAGGCAAGCTCTTTTCGGGCGTGGGAACGGTGCTGCCGCGGATGACGGTAAATAGATTGAGTAAGATGACGACCAGAATGGTGAAAAAGGCTACCTGGTACATCGAGCGCGGGTCAGTGGCATATAACCAGCCGGCCAAAACGGGGGCCAGAATCACCGTGGAGGCGTTGACGGTTTCGATGACGCCAAAGGCGAAGCCTACCAGATTGACCGGCACAAAGGAGCGGGCGTAAGCCAGCACCATCATGCGCGACAGGCGGTAACCACCGAGGAAGAAGTAGCCCGCGGCGTACCAGGGCAGGCTGGTTCCCTGCCATAGGAGCAGGGCGAAGATGCCCATGAGCACCTGGCCGATGAGAAAGCCGACCGGGGCGCGCAGGCCGCCAAACAGCAGCACCAGCAGGGTGTTACCCAGGCTGCCTATGGAGCCTACCTGCCCAATGGTTTTCAGGTTCAGGCCGGCTTCATTCTGCAGAAAGTTGGGGGTCAGCGGTTGGGGGATGTACATGGCGAACATGGTGATGGCGATGATCCCCAGCAAACCGAGGAAACGCGGGTTGCGCAGCAGATCTAAAGAGCGCGGCGGGGTAGGGCTGGGATGCACTTCTACTGGCGGCTTGCGCGCAAAGAGGATGATGGTGGTGGAGATAACAAACAGTACCGCGCTGATCATGTAAATGCGGCGGATGCCCAGACTTTCGCCGATCACCCCGCCTACAATGGGGCCGATGACCATGCCGGCGTTGAACACGCTGCTGGGTACGGTCAGGGCGCGTTCGACGGACCACTTGCCGCGCACGCTGGTGATGTAGGAGTTCATCGGCGCGATCACAAAGGAGGTTAGCCCATAAAGGAGGATGCCGACGATGAACACCGGAAGGGTGCCGGCCAGGGCCATGACGATGGCGGCGGTGGTGCCGAGGATCCACGAGGCCCACATCACCGGGCGCGACCCGACTTTATCGGAAAGATAGCCTGCCGGGGCCTGAGCCAGGGCCATAGAAATGCCCAGCGCGCCAAAGATCATGCCAATTTGCAACGGGTCTGCGCCCCACTCCTGCAGATAGATGGCCTGAAAGTAGGTGAACATGCCTTCGCCGATTCCCCAGGCGAAGAGGGAGAAGACCATCAGGAGCAGGTCGCGCGTCATGATGAGAGTTGAATTAATTCGCGGGGCAGGTCGGAAAGCGTCTCGCAGCCTGCTTCTGTGACAACGACATTATCTTCAATGCGCACGCCGCCGTGCCCAGGCAAGTAGATGCCAGGCTCGACGGTGTAAGTCATACCAGGTTGAAGAATGAGCCCATTTTCGGCATACATATAGGGCGGTTCGTGTCCTTCGCGCCCCAACCCGTGTCCGGTGCGATGGGTGAAGAATTCACCATACCCGGCGGAAGTGATCACGCCCCGGGCTGCCCGGTCCACATCACCGGCGGGGACGCCGGGTTTTCCGGCGGCGCGCCCGGCGGCGTTGGCTTGCAGCACCAACTCGGCAATCCGGTGGTATTCGTCTTTGACGGAGCCGATGGCAAAGGTGCGGGTGAGGTCGGAGAAGTAACCCTCATAGGCGGCGCCCCAGTCAATGACCAGCAGGTCGCCTTCAGCCAATTCCCGATCCCTGGGCGTGGCATGGGGATTGGCGCTGTTGGAACCGCCCGAGACGATGGGGAAGAAGGGTAGGGCAGGTTCGCTGCCCAGGCGAAGCAAGCTAGAGACCAGTTCGGAGGCGACGGCTTTCTCAGTGCGGCCCGGTTGGATAAAGGGAAGGGTCGCCAGGAGAGCTTCCTGAGCAATTTTCACAGCCTGGCGCATGGCAGCCACCTCGCTATGATCCTTTCTCATACGCAGACCGGCCAGAACCAGCTCAGCCGAGACAAATTGCACATCGGGCATGGCGTTTTGCAGGTATTGCAATTCCAGCACGCGAAGGTGGTTGGGTTCGACCCCGATGGTCGGGCCGGCTAATTCTAGTTCGGAAGCTGCCTGGTCAAAGGCTGCTTGCCAGGTGTCGGGGTTATCCGAATAGGTGAAAGCTGTGACGGGTAAAGTTGAATCGACCAGCTTGCCTTTTTCAAGTTGCGGCAGTACCAAAATGGCTTTGCCAGTTGCATTGACCAGTAAGACGACCGGTCGCTCCATCAGGTGAAAGGGCAGGCCGGTCAGATATTCTAGTGTGGGGCCGGGATTGAGCGCCAACCCAGAACATTTGGTGGCGCGAAGCGCATCCAATAAGCGCAGGAAACGGGGCACAGACATTTCAACCTCCAGGAGAACGGCCAATGCAGACAGGGCAGCCGCAACGGGGTTGATTATATCAAAGATAAAATCGCGAGTCCGGCCCTCTTCCAGGGTTGTTTAGGAAGAGCCCGATCAGGGTTTATTGGCCTGCAGAGCGCTGCTGATTTCCTGGAGCACGGCAGGGTCTTGCTCAACGTATAGGGCTTGCTGTAGCGCTTGAATGGCGGTAGGTAAATGGATTTGCCCCAATGCCCAGGCGGCATGACTTCGGAGCAGGGGCTCAGGGTCATTTGCTAGCGCCTGCGCCAGGGCGCGGACGGCAGCGGGGTCGGCGCGGTTGCCCAGCGCCACGCACACATTGCGCAGGTAGCCTCGGCGGCGAGCGCGGGTGATAGGTGTGCCGCGAAACTTGCGGTTGAATT
>JAEXTI010000040.1 GCA_023406965.1 Chloroflexota bacterium | reverse complement strand
CAACGCCCCCCACCTGGTGTTTTTCCCTGGTTTGGCCATCATGCTCACCGTGCTGGGTTTCAACCTGCTGGGTGACGGCCTGCGCGACGCACTCGATCCGCGCCTGCGCGGCGGAGAGGGCAGTTAACCAACAAAAACGCGGCGTCATAGCCGCGTTTTTGTTTACGGCCAGGGCTTACACCTCCGTAGCGGCGGGTCTTTAAGGCCGGCCAGGCGCAGATATCCGCCAACCTTCGCGGCGGGCAAGGACAGGTCGTCTTTCAGGAAGACCCGCCGGATCGCGAACCGGGCAGGTCTTCCGGGTATGCCCAGACTCCTGGCCCGCCATGATTTTGCCTGATCCAGCACCCCAGCCCGTATTAAAGACCTGCCCCTACCAACTGCCTTGGTGTAGCGGCGGGTCTTTAATGCAGGCCATGTGCGGGTGTCCGCCAACCTTCGTGGCGGGCAAGGACAGGTTGCCTTTCAGGAAGACCCGCCGGATCGCGGACCGGGCAGGTCTTCCGTGTATGCCCATATTCTTTGCCCGCCATGATTTTGCCTGATCCAGCGCCCCAGCCCGTATTAAAGACCTGCCCCTACCGATCTCCTGTGTAGCGGCGGGTCTTTAACGCAGGCCATGTGCGGGTGTCCGCCAACCTTCGCGGCGGGCAAGGGCAGGTTGCCTTTCAGGAAGACCCGCCGGATCGCGGACCGGGCAGGTCTCCCGTGTATGCCCATATTCCTTGCCTGCCATGATATTGCCTGATCCAGCGCCCCAGCCCGCATTAAAGATCTGCCCCTACCGACCTTCTGTGTGGCGGCGGGCTATGGCTGCCTGTCTCCCCGCCAGACCCGCCGGATCGCGAACCGGGCCGGCCTGCGGAACTCTCACCCATCATTGCGCGTCTAAAGATTGTATAATCGAAAAGTAAACTACTCCGAAAAGGATGCGTATGAGCGACCGACAATCGAACCAACTCTTTAAATTTTCGCGCCGGGTCTGGGCGGTGTGCAGCGTGCTGGTCCTGGTGACCCTGGCCTGTGCCCTGCCGGGCGCTTCCAAGACCGCCACCCCCGTCCCGGCGGTTGTCATCCCTTCCCCCCAGGCTGTGCAAGCGCAGCCCACCCCCAAGCCACGCGAGACTCTGCCCCCGGCTCTGGTCGAGGTAGACCCGCTGCCCGGCAGCCAGGTCCCTGTTGGCGAAGGTTTCACTTTCTATTTCAACCAACCCATGGAGCGCGGCTCGGTTGAAGCCGCCTTGCAAGGCGAACCGGTTCTCTCCGGGCGCTTTGAATGGCTGGACGATGCCACCGTGCGTTTTTCACCCGACCAGCCCTTTGCCGCCGATCAGCCCGTGCAACTGACCTTTGACACCGGCGCGCGCGCTGCCAACGGGCTGGCCCTGCTGGCTCCGGTCCAGGTCAATTTTCAAACGGCCGGACCCTTCCAGGTGATCGACCGCGTGCCCGCCCAGGGCCTGGTTGAGATCAACCCGGCTTCGGCGGTGGCGGTCACCTTCAATCGCCCGGTGGTGGCCCTGGGCGCTGACCCGGCCGGTCTGCCCGCTGGTTTCATCTTGCAGCCTGAGTCTGCCGGGCGCGGCGAGTGGCTCAACACCAGTACCTATATCTTCTACCCCGCGACAGCCCTGCTGGGCGGGGTGACTTACGACGTGCAAATTAACTCCAGCCTGACCAGCACCGACGGCTCTCCCCTGGATGCCGCCACGCTGACCCCCTGGCAGTTCACCACTGCCGCCCCGAATGTGCAGTTGATCGAGACCACCTCGCGCGAGCGTGCCGAGCTGGATCAAGCGGTAACGATCACCTTCAACCAACCCATGCAGCCCGAAAGCGTGGTGGAACACTTTGCCCTGACCAACCTGGGCGGCGGAATCATCGATGGTGATTTCACCTGGGATGAGGCAGAGACGGTCTTCACCTTCAAACCGCGCAACCTGCTGGCCCGCGATATGACCTACACCTACACCCTGCGCGAAGGAGCCCTGGGGCGCGGCGGCACGCCCACCGCCTTCGCCGTTTCCGGTTCATTCCTCACCCTGCCCGAATTGGGCGCTTACTTGAGCAGCCCGGCTGTGATGGAACTCTACTCCGGTTATGGCTCTCCGCAGATTGGATTTACCTCGCCGCTCGAAAATCAACCCATTGCCGATCTGATCCAGATCAGCCCGGCGGTGAGCGGCCTGGATATTTACCTGGCTACAGATGGCTACTCGGTTTATCTCAACGGCGTGTTTAATTATTCGACTCGCTATACCATCACCCTGTCCGATCAGATCCGCGACCGTTACGGCGCGCGCCTGACCGGCGGCGCGCAGTTGAGCTTTGAAACCGGCCCTGCTGAGCCATCGCTGGTGGTGCCCATCGATATATACGGCGGAGGTTCCATCTATATCCCCGCCTCCACGAATCGCCTGGCTGCCCGCCTGACCAACCTGAGCGTGCTGGAATTGCAGAGTGGCCTCCTAAGCATAGAAGATGCTTTGTCCATCGGCATAGAGGGCTGGCAGGAAGATTGGGGCCAGTGGGTGACCAGGTCCTGGCAGCAGCCTCTAGACCTGCCCTACAATCAAAGCGTGTTGATGGGCGTCGAGCTGGCGCCCGGCGGTGAAGCGCTCGATCCGGGCCTGTACCTCCTGTACGCCGATGCGCCCGAGATTGAGCAGACCTTTTATCCGCGCCAGCCTTACATGCTGGTCGTCAGCCGCGTTCACCTGACCCTCAAGTTGTCGGAAGGACAGGTGTTTGTGTGGGCCGTGAACCAGGAAACCAACCAGCCCTATGCCGGAGCAACGGTGACAGTGCGCCGCGTCGATCGTGAATTGGGTCAATGCGTCACCGATGATCGCGGCGTTTGTGCCGTTGAAATCGATGAGCAAGACAAATCGTCTGATCTGGTGGCAGCCAGCATTGGCCAGCCCGGCGATGCGGATTTCGCCTACGTCTCTTCTTACTTTAACAGCGGGTTGTGGTACTCCGTCACCGAACAGGATCCTTACTTCTCCTACACCTATACCGATCGTCCCATCTACCGCCCCGGACAAACCGTGAACTTCCGGGCGGTGCTGCGCGAACGCAAAGATATGCAGTTCTCTATCCCCGATGTTGCCCAGGTGGATGTGCGCATCATGCCGCCTTATGACCCCACTTTGGTGGAACAGGCCCCACTGACTACCCTGCGCCTGGGCGTGTCCGAGTACGGCACGGCAGTTGGTTCGTTTGAGCTTCCCGAAAGCGCTGCGCCGGGGTATTACATGATTTCCATAGAAGGCTGGGGCGACAGCGCCAGCTTCCAGGTGGAAAACTATCGCAAACCCAGCTTTGACTTGCAGGTGGACTTTGATTCGCAAGATTGGCAGGCCGGGCAAGACGTGACTGCTCGCATCTCGTCCCGCTATTACTTCGACGCCCCGGCCGGCAACGTCAAGGTCAACTGGTCGTTAATGGCCCGTTCTGACGGCCTCTATCTGCCGGGGAATTACACCACCGGCGGCCTGGATTTGAGTTGGCTGGAGCGCATGGACTACTATGGCTGGATGGGTACTTATGTGGCCAGCGGAGAGGGTGTCACCGGAGCCGACGGCTCGCTGGAAGTGACCATCCCCGCCGACCAGCTTCTGGCTTTGGGGCTCACCCAACGCAACACCCTGGAGCTGGAGGCCAGTGCTATTGACGAGAGCAACCTGCCGGTCAGCAAGCGCGGCGAGGCTTCTTTCCACCCCTCCTCGTATTATATTGGCCTGCGTGCTGATTCGTGGACGGCGCGAGCCGGCGAGGAATTGGGCTTTACCATCCAGGCAGTGGATTGGCAGGGAGCGCCTTCGGGCGAACACGCCATGTCTGCTGTCTTTAGCAAGGTGAACTGGATTATGGACGAGGGCGGCTATTCTTATCGCCGCGAACTGACCCAGGTGAACGGCTCGGACCTGTCTACCGACGCACAAGGGCGCGCCCGGCTGGCCTTCACCCCCGCCGAGGCGGGCTCTTACCAGCTCACGATGGTGGGCGAAGGCGCCCGCACCGAACTGCTGGTGTGGGTCAGCGGCGCGGGCAGTCCTCCCTGGCCCAGTCTGCCGGATGAGTCCCTGCGCCTGGAAACCGACTCTGCCCAGTACGAAGTGGGCCAGACGGCGAAATTGCGCGTGCCCAACCCCTTCAGCGCTCCCGCGCTAGCCCTGGTCACCGTGGAGCGCGCCAGGGTGATGCGCTCGTTTGTGGTGCAAATCACCGAGGGCATGGCCATTCTGGACTTGCCCATTGAAGCCGCCGACGCGCCGAACGTGTATATCACCGCCGTAGTTCTGGGTTCGCGCCCCGATGGTCGCCCCGATTTCCGTGCCGGCAGGCTCGATCTTTCAGTGAAAGCCACCACCCAGCAGTTGAACGTGGAGTTGGTTGGCAGCCCACAGCGCGCCGGGCCGGGTGACGAAGTGACCTTCAGCTTGAAGGTGACCGATTCAGCCGGAAAGCCCGTGCGCGGCGAGTTCTCGCTGGCCCTCATCGACAAAGCCATCCTCGCCCTGGTGGAACAGGGTCAGACCGGCATCTTTGAATCCTTCTACG